>VGPE01000256.1 GCA_016875645.1 Chloroflexota bacterium | reverse complement strand
TGTCCTGGTCGTACAGGCGGAACGTCTTGGTGCGCATACCAGATTCTCCCACCCGCCCGGGTGGCCCCGCTGGCCGATACCGACACACGCTCCTAGCCCATTCGAGGTGCAGGACAAGCGCCGGTCATCGATCACCTTCGAACGGGGTCGCTTTCTGGCGGCCCCGTTCGTGCTGATCGGTCGCTGTCCGAACGCTCTGCTTGCCACGCCTGAGCGAATCGGCAGCCCCGTGCGTCGGTGTTGTGTCGGGGGGCGATGATGAGCGTCGCTGCGGCCCGACGGCGATGGGGGATCGAGGGATGGGCGTCCACCGGCTGACCGCACGCAGCGGGTTATTCCTGGTCCTGGCGCTGGTTGCCTCGGCCTGCGGCTCTCCCTCCACCACCCAGGCCCCCGCGGCGACGGCTCCGAGGGGCGCTCCGCCGCCCCGTTGGCCGCTGCATCTGCCGTCCCGACGACGGCTGCCGCGCCGACGCCCGGTGCCAGCCCGGCGCCCGTCGCCCTGGCGCCGGGCTTCCCGATGTACAAAGGCAACCCCGGCCGGACGGGCGAGGTCCTGGGTCCGGCGCCTGCGGGCCCCGTCGCGACCCTCTGGACGCTCCAGACGCCCGGGCCGGTCCGCTCGGCTCCGATCGCGATCGGTGGACGATGTACCTGGTCGCCGGCGATCGCCATGTCGTGGCGCTCGACATCACGACGGGGACGCCCCGTTGGCAGTCGAGCGACGCGGGCTACGCGGGGACGCGTGCGGCCGCGGACGATCGCCTCTTCGTGCTCCGCGAAGACGGCTCGATGGCCGCGCTGGCGATGGCGACCGGCGACCAGATCTGGAAGGCGGCCGGCGCATTCCTGCCCGACTCGAGTCCGCTCGTCGTCGACGGTCTCGTCCTCGCCGGGGGATCGGACTTCCGCCTGCGCGCGCTGGACGCTGCCACGGGCGCCGAGCGATGGGCGGCGACGACCGTCGGGGCTCTCCCCCGCGGGCCGTCAACGGCGGACGGGCGAGTTCACATCGGCAGCAGCGATGGCGGCGTGCACGCCTTCGACGCGCGGCGGGGTGCAGCTGTGGCACGTGCAGACGCCCGGCCCGGCGCACGCGACGACGGCCGTCCGGGACGGCGTTGTCTACGCCTCCGGCGCCAACGGGGACGACACGGGGACGCTCTACGCGCTGGACGCCGCGTCCGGCCGCGAGCGCTGGCGGTTCCACAATCCGGACACGTGCATGCGTTCGCCGTCCGTCGACGGCCGCGCCGTCTACCTGGCCGGCGGCGCGGGCGGCATCTTCGCCGTCTCGGTCGCGGATGGATCGCTCCTGTGGAAGCACGAAGCGACGACGACTGAGGCGACGTTCGCGATCGTCGATCGAACGCTCTACGTCTACACGATCGACAGGACCGCGCTCGCCATCGACGCCGAGACCGGTGCGACGCGCTGGCAAGTTGACCTGCCGGGCTCCGTCATGGTCGGGACCTCGGTTGCGCGCGGCCGCCTGCTGGGCGGCACGGACTCCGGCGAGATCCTGGCTGTCGGAGCCGCCGCGCTCGCGGTCGCGACCACGACCCCGACGCCCACCGCGGCGGCACCAGCCCGGCCCGTCGAACTCGTGGGTGAGCTCAAGGCCCCTGGCGACCTCAACATCCCCACGAGCATCGCGGTCGCGCTCGACGGCCGGATCTGGGTGGTCGAGGCGGGCGCGGATCGCTTCGCGATCTTCAACCCCGACGGCACGTTCCTCGCGCGGTGGGGTGAGTCCGGGTCGGAGCCCGGCCAGTTCAACTTCCGTCGGCAGGGCGACATCCCCTTGGGCGGCATCACCTTTGCGCCCGATGGCAGTTTCTACGTGGCCGATTACGGCAATTTCCGGGTCCAGCGGTTCGATCGCGATCGAAGGCCGATGGGATCGTGGGGCGGCTTCGGCAGGGGGAACGGCCAGTTCCTCGGTCTGCTCGCCGTCGCCCTTGATGACAGCGGGAACGTCTATGTCGCGGATGAGCTGCGCGACGACGTCCAGGTGTTCACGACCGGCGGCAGGTACCTCAGGACGATCGGCGAGTCCGGGCGTGGGCCCGGCCAGCTTGACTTCATCGGCGAAGTGCGTGTCGTGGGCGACCGCGTTCTGGTCGCCGACTTCAACAACGCGCGCATCTCGGTCTTCGCGGTCGACGGCACGTTCCTCGAGGTCTGGACGGCCCCGGAGTTTGGGAGACTCGCTGGGTTGGCCGTCGGGCCCGATGGGAACTTCTACGTGACGGACGTCGACTCGCGCAACGTCCTTCAGTTCGCGCCGTCGGGCGACCTGATCGCGGCGTGGCCGTCGCCCGGAGACGCCATCCCGATCGCGACCCAACCGCTCGACGACGGCCGGCTCCTGGTGGTCGAGTGGTCGTCAAATCCACCGACCGACCATGAGCAAGTGCTGATCTACCAGCTTCCCTGAGGCGGCACCTGTCGGCTAGCCGTCGCAATCGCCGCGTTCCGGGCCGGGGCGCTCGCCCCGGCCCGCCGGCGCTCGGTGTCATGTCCGCCCCGCCGTGGCGTACTGGCGGCGGCGGTAGACGCAGGACACCGGGCGGCGGACAGCTCGGCCGGAGCAAGTGTCGCGGGGCGTTCCCAGCGCGCGTACTGGTGCAGGCAGTAGCCGGGCCGGAGAAGGAGCCCACGCGGCGCCTCGCGGAGGTCCTGACCGGTCGCGAGCCACTGGCGCGGTCCCCGGTGTGCCTGGGACTGGCGGCGAACCGCCGCGCGTACTGCTGCTGCCAGTAGCGCCGGGGGCAACGGGTTGGGCCGCAGCCCAGCGGGGCGGGCGACGGGCCCGCTTCGCCGCTGGCTACTGCTGGCACCAGTACACCGAGGCCGCCAGCGAGCGAGGACCCGCCGGAGGCGAGCCGGCCGCGGCCACGCGCCTGCGGCAACCGCGAACGCGCGCTGGAGGGCACGCCTCGCGGACCAGCCCCGGACAGCGAGGCGGCCGCAGGCCGCTACACTCGCGCCCATGACGTTCGACCCATCCACCGATGGCCGGGGCCTCCGCCCGGCCGGCTTCGAGACGATCGAGGCGATCCAGGACACGTTCCGCGCCCACGACTACGTCGCCGATCGCTCGATCGCGACGGCGGTCTTCCTGGCGCTGGAACTCGGGCGGCCGCTGCTCCTCGAGGGCGAGGCCGGCGTGGGCAAGACCGAGCTGGCGAAGGTCCTCGCAGCGAGCCTGGGCGCCCGGCTCATCCGGCTCCAGTGCTACGAGGGACTGGACGTCAACACGGCCGTCTACGAGTGGAACTATCCGCGCCAGATGCTGGAGATCCGGCTGCTGGAAGCGCGCGGGCAGGCGGCGACGACCACCGCGCACGACATCTTCGGGCCCGCGTTCCTGATCAAGCGGCCGTTGCTGCAGGCGCTGGAGAACCACGACGGGGTCGCGCCCGTCCTGCTGATCGACGAGATCGACCGCGCCGACGAGGAGTTCGAGGCGTACCTGCTGGAGATCCTGTCGGACTTCCAGGTGACCGTGCCCGAGCTGGGCACGATCCGCGCCGAGCGTCCGCCGCGCGTGATCCTGACCAGCAACCGGACGCGCGAGGTCCATGACGCTCTCAAGCGCCGGTGCCTCTACCACTGGATCGACTACCCGACGCCCCAGAAGGAATACGAGATCGTCCGGACGCGCGTCCCCGACGCCCCCGAGCGCCTGGCGCGCGAGGTGGTCGGGTTCGTCCACCGCCTGCGCGAGGCCGACCTCACCAAGGTGCCGGGCATCGCCGAGACGCTCGACTGGGCGGCGGCGCTGATCGCCCTGGGCGCCCGCGAGTTGACCCCCGAAGTTGTCGACGAGAGCCTCGGCGTCGTCCTCAAGTACGAGGAGGACGTCCGGAGCGTCC
>VGPE01000255.1 GCA_016875645.1 Chloroflexota bacterium | reverse complement strand
CCACCGTACCGGGTCATCGGGACGGTCCACCTGCACCCGGGCGATGTGCCCGACCGCCTCCTGGAGCAGGGCAGCGAGATGTTCGTGCCGCTCACCGGGGCCGTGGCATACCTCGCCGGTCGCCCCGTCGCCGACCCCGGCATCGAAGTCGTCCTCGTGAACCGCCTCTACATCCGGGGAGTGGAAGCGACCGGTCGCTGAGCGGCGGGGTGGCGCCCGCCGCCGCTATTCGGTATCGAGGTCGTGGGCGACGACGTCGACGGCCCCTTCGGACACGCCGCGCAGTTCAACCTTGAAGCCAGGCAGCGCGCTGACCGCGGCGGCCAGGTCGAGGCTGCCGTCGACGGTCAGGCTGAAGATGAACTCGCCGTTCGGGCCCGACGACACGTGGACGGTGCGAACCCCGTCGACCCGTGACAGCAGCCGCTTGAAATTGGAGACGCTGGCCACGCTGACGAGGCCGATCGCGGCGACGGTCATGCGGGTGGCGGGGACGGCGTCGGGCCCGACGTCCGATGGCGTGGAGACAGGCCCTGTGGTCTCGAGGCCCGCCTCGACGAGGGCCTGGGCCGCATCGGCCTCAGCCGCCGCAAGGGACTCCGGGTCCAGGGCCGAGACATCGGGCGCTGTCGAGGCCGCGGGCGTCGAGGTGACCGCATTCACCGTCGAGCCAGTGAAGGCCGGTGGCTCGGGCAGCTGGCGCGCCAGCACGGCGAACGTGGATGGATCCTCCTCGGCGAGCAACCGCTCGAAGAACTCGGCCATCGCGCGCTCGTACGCGGTCACCGTCCCGGCGACGCCGGTGATGCTCTGCTCCAGGCGCGCCTCCTGGGCAGCGAGTTCGTCGGCCAGTCGCGCGCGTCGCTCGGCGACGTTCTGTTCGGTTTCACGCCGGATCCGCTCGAGCTCGCCGGCGCACCAGGCCTCGAGCGCGGCGACGTCCTGCTCCGCCCGCTCGCGGACCTCGTTCCCTGCCGTGGCGAACTGCGTGCGCATCGAGTCCACGCACGTCTCGGCATCCTCTCGGCAGCGCGCCAGGACTGCGGTCCGCTCGTCTTCTGCGGCGGTCCGCATCGCTCGCGTCAGGTCGGCGAGGAAGCTCGCCCGGCGCGCGGCCGGGAGTTCGCCGGCTGGCGCCGCGGGCTCGGGCTCGGGCGAGGCTGCGGCCGCCGCCTTCGGCGGGCTGGCAGTGGCGCTCGTCGTCTCCCTCGGGGCCTGCTCGCGCGCCCGCCGCTCGAGGTTCCGCGTCGGCCAGGCCGTCACCGCGACCCGGTCGGCCTCGTCGGACGCGTCCCGGGCATGGCCGGAGCGGGCGTGATGTTCGGTCGTCGGCATCAGATTCCCCTGCGAATGGCGTGCTCGCGTGCGCGTTCCTCAGCCTAGTCGCCTGGCCGCTTCTACACGGTCTGCCAGTCGTACCGGCAGCGGCGCCGTTGGTACCGCGAGGCAGCCGAAGGGCCCGGGCGGGGGCGCGGCGTACGATACGCGCGTGGAGTTGCCCGTCCTCGACCCGGCCGCCCTGACCGCTTCGCAGCCGACGATCCTGCCTGCCCCGCGGCGAGCCCTGCCGGTGGCATCCGGCGTCCGGCCGTCCGACACGCTGGGCCGCCCGCTGCGCGACCTGCGGATCTCGGTCACGGACCGCTGCAACTTCCGCTGCACGTATTGCATGCCGGCCGAGGTGTTCGGGCGGGACTTCGCGTTTCTGCCGCGTGCACAGGTGCTCACCTTCGAGGAGATCGACCGGCTCGCACGCGCGTTCGTGGCGCTGGGCGCGGAGAAGCTGCGGATCACTGGGGGCGAGCCCCTCGTCCGACGCGACCTGCCCGCGCTGATCGCCCTGCTGGCCCGGATCCGCCGGCCCGACGGCGGCTCGGTGGATCTCACCATGACGACGAACGGGTCCGGGCTGCGCGCCCTGGCGCGGCCGCTGCGCGACGCGGGCCTGGCGCGCCTGACCGTCAGCCTCGATTCGCTGGATCCGGACGTCTTCGCCGCCATGAACGGGGTGGACTTCCCGGTGGCGCGTGTCCTCAAGGGGATCGCCGCTGCCCGGGACGCAGGTTTCGCGCCGATCAAGGTGAACACTGTGCTCAAGCGCGGGGTGAATGAGGACTCCATCGTCCCGCTCGTGGATTGGGCACGCGAGGAAGGCCTCATCCTGCGCTTCATCGAGTTCATGGACGTCGGGCATAGCAACGGCTGGCGCCTCGACGACGTGGTGCCGGCAGGGGAGATCGTCGACCGGATCAACGCCGTCCACCCGATCGAG
The DNA here is from genome assembly GCA_016875645.1 of Chloroflexota bacterium. Classification (GTDB taxonomy): domain Bacteria; phylum Chloroflexota; class Limnocylindria; order Limnocylindrales; family CSP1-4; genus VGPE01. The sequence goes on along the minus strand of VGPE01000255.1, from coordinate 1,639 downwards.
CCGCTCGAGCCGGCGTACTCGGGCGAGGTGGCCGAGCGCTGGGGCTACCTCGATGGGCGGGGCGAGGTTGGCGTCATCACGTCGGTCACGCGGCCGTTCTGCGGCGACTGCACTCGTGCCCGGATCTCCGCGAATGGCGTCCTGTACACCTGCCTCTTCTCCGTGGCCGGGCACGATCTGCGCGGCCTGCTCCGCGACGGCGCTCCCGACGACGAGGTCCGCGCATCGATTGCGGCCATCTGGGGCGTCCGCGACGATCGCTACTCAGAGGTCCGCTCCGACGCTACGGCCGATCTGCGCCGCGTCGAGATGTTCGCGATGGGCGGCTGACCCGGTCGCGCTTGGGCCGCGAAGCGCGTCGTCCACGGCCCCTTGTCCACCGGGCGTCCACAGGGTGGAGAAATGGTGGACAGCGCACGCCGGGCCGTCGGCAAGTTGGTGGATAACCGCGTTGACCACGTCCGGCGGCAATCCCTATCGTTGGCCTTGCCCGAAGGGGCCCCACGGATCCGGAACATCCGAGATCGCATCAAGGAGTCCGGGCCCGCACGGTCGCTTCGGGCGCTTCTTTGCCCGCCCCCGGCGGGTGCCCGCTCGGCGAGACGTGACCGGCATCCCGGTGTCGGTACTCTCGTTGAGCGGGCGAAGTCATGTCCGGCGCCTTCGCGCCACGGACGGGCCGCCCACCAGGCGAGGTGCGACGTGGCCGACGGGATCCGCGGACAGCCCATTCCCCCGATCGATCAGCCCGCCAGGCTCGCGGCGCTGGTAGCGGCTCTTCGGGCCCGCACGGACCTGGTGCCGGCCGTCGGCATCGTGCTGGGTTCGGGTCTCGGCTCGCTGGCGGATGGCCTCCAGGACGCCGTCGCGATCTCGTTCGGCGACCTGCCCGGCTGGCCGCCGGCGACGGCCCCTGGCCACGCCGGCCGGCTGCTCCTCGGTCGCCTGGACGGGGTGCCGGTCGTGCTGCTCCAGGGGCGCCTCCACCTGTACGAGGGCAATGCACCCGGCCTCGTCGTCCAGCCGGTGCTGCTGATGGGCGCCCTCGGCGCAACCGTCGTTGTGCTCACGAACGCCGCCGGCGGGCTCAACCCCGTCTATCGGGCCGGCACGCTGATGGTCATCGCCGACCACATCAACCTGACCGGCCAGAATCCGCTGATCGGCCAGAACGCCGGCGCGATGGGGGAACGCTTCACCGACCTTTCCGAGGCGTGGAGCCCGCGACTGCGCGCTGCGCTGCACGAAGCCGGCCGGGCGGAGGGCGTCGAACTGACGGAGGGCGTCTACGTGGGCCTGACCGGGCCCACCTACGAGACCCCCGCCGAGGTGCGGATGCTCCGCCGGCTCGGTGGCGACGCGGTCGGCATGTCCACCGTCTTGGAGGCGATCGCCGCGCGCTGGGCGGGGATCGAGATCGCCGGCGTGTCGCTGGTCACGAACCCGGGCGCCGGCTACGGCGCTCTGATCACCCACGAGGAGGTGCTGGTCGCGGGCGCCGAGGCCGGACCTCGCCTGGCGCGCGTTCTGCGGCGGTTCCTCCGTGACGTGGCCCGCCCGGTTCGCGAGGCCTGAGTCCATCGCGCCGCGGCCCGGCGTTCCCAGCGGTCGGACCTCCGCCCGCGCCGCCAGGCGCGCG
>VGPE01000254.1 GCA_016875645.1 Chloroflexota bacterium | reverse complement strand
GCGTGGTTCGGATTCGCTGCCCTGGGTGATCGACGTGCAGCGTGGCTCGCGCCGCCATGACCGCGCCGCGTGTGGCCCCGAGCGCGAGTTGATCGGGGCACCCTTCCCTCTCACGGACTGGAGCTCGCCATGCTCATCTCGTTCTGGTCGCCCAAGGGCGGCACGACCTGCACCACCACCGCGTTCGTGACCGCGGTGCGCCTCTCCAAGCAGGCGTCGGTCACGCTGACCTCGACCGACCCGTACATGATCCCCGACCTGTGCGCGATCGCCGGCATGGGCGCCAACCTCACGGACGATGCGAGCCCGGTCGAGGTGGCGCCGAACCTGTGGATCGCGACGCCCGACACCTGGCCGGTGCCCGAGCACGAGCACACCATCCTCGACCTCGGCACCTACGCCACGGCCCACGACGACGCTGCCCTGGTGATGGTCACCACCGCGTCCTACCTGGCGCTGCGCCGAGCCGTCCACCACCCACTCACCTTGCGCTCGAGGGGCTTCGTGTTGTTCGATGAGCCTGGCCACTCGATCAACGGCATGGAAGCAGCCGACGTGCTCTCCATCCCGAAGCTCGTGCGCTCCCCGCACCGCGCCGCCGTGGCCCGGGCGGTGGACGCCGGGATCCTCGGCGTCCGGCTCCCCACCTACTCGACCCGCCTCGCTGCCACCATCCTCACGAAGCTCGGCATGGAGGTGGCACCCGACCCGCTCGTCACGGAGGACTGATGCCCCGCCAGCCCGCCCCCACCCTGCCCCTCGACCCGGCTCTCCCTCTACTTGAGGTTCACGTCACGCACCACCGCCTGGCCGTGCCGCACGCGGCGACGGCGGGCATCGCGTGGGCGATCGCTGACCTGCTGGGCTCGTCGCTGCGCACCGGACAGCGGATCAACACGGCAGGCCGGCTGTCCTGCTGGCGTGCGGACGAGCTGGCCACCCGCCTCGGCGTCCACCCGGAGCAGATCTGGGGCGACGCGTGGGCCGAGTGCTTCGACTCCTGACCACCCCGAACCACTGAGAGGATTCCCCGATGAACGCGAACCTCACGATCCGCAACAGCCTCGACGCGCTGGCCTTCCTTCGGGCAGCCAACGTCGATGGCTCCGAGCCCTGCCAGATCGTCCTCGGCCTGGCCCGCACCGAAGGCGAGACCGACTGCTGGACGATCTGCGGCGCCGCCGTGCGCGGCGACGCCAAGATCGGCCCGTTCCGGGTCGAGCAGATCGTGGACCTGGCCGGCGAGCTCGACGTGAGCGCCGTGATCCTGGCCGAGGTGGGCGACACGATGAGCCCGTCGTGGGTGGACCTGCGCGACGGCTGCGCGACCCACGACGTGCAGGTGATCGACTACCTGTGCATCACGGCGACCGACTTCATCTCATCCCGGGCCGCGCACGAGAACCAGTACGAGCCGTTCGACCGGGGCGAGCTCGAGCCGTGATCTGCGCCCACTGTGCGAAGCCCATCGCCCGCTGCCTGGTGTCCACCTGCGGCATCGGGTACATCCACACCCGGGTCTCCACGCTGCAGACCAACGAGCACTACTGCTACCCCGTCATCTGGCTCGACCAGGGGCGCGTGCGTGCGTGGGCCACACCCGCACCCACACAGGGAGAGGTGACGGAAGGAGGATCCCGTGGGGATCATCGTTGACAACGGGGAGCAGCACCTCTACGTCGAGCGGGCGGGCACGTTCCGCCATCCTCGGCGCCGGGTGATCGTCCAGTACGACGAGCGCGACACCTTCGAGTTCGACCTGACCGAGCTCGAGCGCAAGGCGCTGATCCAGGCGCTGACCATCACCACGCACATGCCCGAGCCCGAGTGCTACGAGTCGCCCGTTGCGGACCACGTACCGGGCTGCGAGCACGTCACCTGATCGGAGGACCATGTTCACCGTCACCGCCACACAGATCCTGTTGGAGCCCCCGCGCGAGCGCCGCATCGACAAGGCCATCTCCGTCACCGCGTCGATCGACCAGGCCTTCGACTGGTTCGAGCTCTGGACCACAGCACCGAAGGTGTTCGAGGTGACCATCACCGATGACGCGGGCAAGGTCATCGACTGCTGGCGGAAGTTCGCCACCGGCGCGAACGTCGAGACCATGCCGCCTCGCGCCGCCGCTGCGGTGGACCACCTGTACTCCGCCATGTGCTACGCCGTCGAGGCCGCGACCGCGGTGCGCAACGCGGCCAAGGGCCACGAGGTGGCCCAGTACTTCCACTCCCGCCTCGTCAGCATCGAGCAGGACGTGTACGCCTGGCGCTGGTCCACCCAGACCCACGCCGGCGTCACCGAGTTCGAAGCCATCATCCCCTTCCGCGACTGGCTCGCCGGCACCTACGACAACGCGTAACCGGGCCACGATCGGGAGCCGCGGCCCCATCTATGGCGCTGGCTGCACGGTCTCCGAGTTCCGCGTACCGCGTCGGCACTCTCGGAGCGATGCCCGATCACACCGAGGCCGGGGGAGGGGACCAGGCATTCCCTCTCCCGGCCTCACCCATCCACGGACAGGAGCGCGTGATGAACGCCAACGACGTGTACGCCAAGATCACCGAGCAGATCGTCAGCCAGCTCGAGGCCGGGCTCGATGAGTCCTGGTCGGCGTGCTGGCACACTGGCTTCGGCCAGCCGAGCAACGCCTCGACGGGCGTGGCCTACCGGGGCGGCAACGTCCTGGTGCTGTGGGCCTCGCAGCTGGTGGCCCACTGGCCCACGATGTGGTGGGCCACCTACCGCCAGTGGTCCGACCTCGGACGCCAGGTGCAGAAGGGCGAGAAGGCCACCCACGGCGTGAAGTGGATCGAGCCGAAGGCGAAGGCCGGCGCCGACCCCGAGAAGCGCCGTGGCCTGGTGCCCGTAGGCTTCGCCGTGTTCAACGTGGCGCAGACCGAGGTGGCCGAGGGCTTCCCCGGTACACCGTGGGAGCCGCCGTCGCTCGAGGACGGGCCCGCCGTGCTGCCCCGGTGCGAGGCGTTCTTCGCCGCCATCGGTGCCTCGATCATCGAGGGTCAGCCTGCGTACTCGCCCATCACCGACCAGATCCTCATGCCCCCGATCGGTGCGTTCCACGACAGCATCGGGTACTACGCCACCCTCGCGCACGAGCACGCCCACTGGACCGGCCACTCGTCCCGCCTCGACCGCACGCTCGGGCAGATGTTCGGGACGCCGGCCTACGCCGACGAGGAGCTGGTGGCCGAGCTCGCCGCTGCGTTCGTCTGCGCCCACCTGGGGATCAGCACCGAGCCCCGCCCCGACCACGCGCAGTACCTCGGTGCGTGGATCAAGCGCCTCCGCTCCGACCCCAAGGCGTTGTTCACCGCAGCGTCCGCCGCACAGAAGGCGGCCGACTTCTTGACCGCCGCCGCCGAGCGCCCGCTCGTCACGACCTGAGAGGTTCCCCGTGCCCAAGAAGATCCTCGCTCTCGCCACCCTCACGATCGTCGCCTCGACAGATGAAGAGGTGGATGAGGTGTATCGAGTACTGCACCCGCTCATGCGGGAGTGGCCGAACACCCCCATCATCAACATCACCGAGACCTCGCGCGAGCTGAAGGAGATGACTCCGTGAACGACTGCCAGATCATCGAGGTGCGCGTGCGCCTCGCCGTGCAGGCCGACGACCCCGACCACGGCTGCGTCATCGCCGACGACTTCTGCCAGCTGGGCTTCAACCACCACCTGGTGGGCGGCATGGAGATCGTCAGCATCCGTCCGATCAACGCCGAAGGAGGCGAAGCCTGATGGGCTACTACGTCACTTGGTCCGCCGAGCTCACCATCCCGATCGAGGGACGTACCGCGATCATCACCGCGCTGGTCGAGCTCGAGACCGGCTACGACTTCGACACCATCGAGGACGTGCCCGAGTACATGGCCGAGGCCGGTGCGATGGTCGGCTTCGACGCAGACGCCGACAGC
>VGPE01000253.1 GCA_016875645.1 Chloroflexota bacterium | reverse complement strand
CGGATCGAGGGCACCACCCGCGAGGGCCTGCCGAAGTGGGCCGACAAGGTGGAACGCGAGGGCATGGCGGGGGTCGTCGAGGCAGCGATGGACCGCTGGTTCGTGCAGCGGATGCACCGCGACGACCAGGCGACTCTCGACATCTACCGGCGGATGGTTGTGGCCAATCCGCCCCTGGGCTACGCCGCCAACTGCCGCGGCATCCCACAATTCGACGTCCGCGACGACCTCGGTCGGATCGCAGCCCCGACGCTCGTGATGGCCGGCACCGAGGACTACTCCATCTCGCTCCAGCAGAAGCGCGATCTCGCCGAGGGCATCCCGGGCGCCCGCCTGGTCGAGGTCCCCGACGCATCCCACACCGTGCCCGAGGAGCAGCCCGAGCTGTTCAATCAAGCGGTGGCGGCGTTCCTCCGGGAGCACGGCGCGCAGGCCTGACCGCGGCGGGCAGGCTCGGGGCTGCCCCAACGGGTGACGTCGAAGGTGATGCGGCCGCTTTGCGAAAGGTCTGAACGATCGGCGCGATTCCGGGCCCAAGCGCCGCACTCGACTCCGTGATCGGCTCGGTTAGCCGTCGCATTTCCGATCTCATCGGAAATCGCGGGCGTAGCAGGGACCAAGGACAGGCTCCAGCTGCCGGTATGGCCGTCCGGCCCCGCCCGTATTCAGTTCTTCCGCAAAACCGCCGGTCAGCGTCGCGGGGCGAGCATGGCTCGGCTGCCTATCGCGGCTCGACGAAGTGCAGCGCGCAGAGGTAGCCGCCCAGGGTGAACGGGACGAGGATGACGTTCGTCTCCACGGTGCCGCCGCCCTTGGTTCGCCAGGTCACGCGGTTGGACGTCCCGACCAGGTGCTCCATCGCGGCCTGGTACGCCGCGATCAGCGTCTCGCGGCTCTCGGGGGCCACGAAGATCATCGGGAACGGCTCGCTCACGGCCGCCCACGCCGCTGCCGACGGGTATCCGAGCAGCGTCGCGAAGCGCTCGTTGCACAGCTTGTGCACGTCGTCGACATAACGTACACGCCCTGCGCCGATTCCTCCAGGATCTCGTCGAGTTCCCGCGCCACGTCTCGCATCAGGTCGTCGTGGTGCTCGTGGTGGCTCAACTCGTCCCCCTCAATGCCGGTCCAGCGGGCTATTCTGGCCCGGCGATCGCCGGGTCGTCAGGCGCCGGTGTCGCTCCCGCGGAAATCCGGGATCCGGGATGGCGCCCGAAGTCGGCGACCACCCGGTTGGTACTGCTCGAGGTCGAGTTGGCATGGTGACCCTGGCGGCCGAGTACCTCACCCAGATCGAACAGAACGGATACGCGCTCGTTCCCGGCGCCCTGGACGAGGAGCTCGATCTGCGCCCGGTGGACGACGAGTTCAACGCGATCCTGGACCGCGTGGCGCACGAGCTGCACCGGTCCGGCGACATCTCGTCGGACTACGCCCATCTGCCGTTCGACCAGCGGCTCATTCGGGTCGCGGCCGAGTCGCCCACCTCGATCATGGAGCACTTCGAGATCTCCCTCGCCCAGCCGCACGAGCTGGCGATGTCGGGCCTCAACCCCGACGAGCGCAAGAAGCGGTTCCGGATGAACACCGGCCAGGCCACCCTGAACCTGCTGCGCAGCCCCCGCCTGATGGACATCCTGGAACCCCTGATCGGCGGCGAGATCTACTGCAACCCAGTCCAGCACACGCGAATCAAGCTGCCGGTCGGTATCAGCGAGCGGCTCACGCCGGCACAGCGCGCAACCGGTCTGACGGATACGACGATCTGGCACCAGGACGGCGGCGTCGTGCTCCCCGAAGCCGACCGCACCTTCACGGTGACCGTCTGGGTGGCCATGAACGACGCAACCGAGGAGAACGGCTGCCTGGTGTACTCAAAGCGCAGCCACCGATCCGGCCTGTCGTTCCACTGTCCCACCACCGGCACGGCCCGCCCGGGACTGGCAGGCAGCATCCCCGAGGAGTGGATCGACACCGACACCGCCGTCCCCGTGCCTGCCCGCCGCGGCGACGTCCTGCTCCACGTCCCGCTGACCAAGCATCGCTCGCTGGCCAACCGGACCGACGGCATCCGCTGGAGCTTCGACCTGCGCTACCACAAGACCGGCGAACCGACCGGCCGCCCGCTGTTCCCGGGCTTCGTCGCGCGAAGCCGGAGCCACCCCGAGACCGAGCTTCGCGACGCGAACGAGTGGCGGGAGCAGTGGCAGGCCGCCTGGAATCGTCTCCTCGAGATCGAGAAGCCCTCGTTCAACCGCTGGAACATCGACTCCTCGGTCTGCTAGCCGGTCGTTCGCCTCGGCGGGGCCCAGGCGCCGCGGGCAACCTCCGATCGGCCCGGTAGCCGCCTGATTCCCACCGTCAGCGGGAACATGGGCGTAGCCCGCGCCGAGGTGTGACAGCCAAGCTGACACAGCCAGCGATCACGATTGCCCTGCGATCGTCGTCGAGCCGGCCACCTCACCGGGCCGCTCGGGGAGAACGGCGGTCCGGAGGGCACCTCAGATGGACATCGACCGTGGATGCCGTTCGAAGCTCGCCTTCTTCCTCAAGGCGGAGGCGAAGCGCGTCGCGCAGGGGATGAGCCGCCGCACCGGCGAGCCGTTCCACCTGTACCGCTGCCCCGCGTGTCGGCATGACCACGTGGGGCACGTGGTGCCGGAGCCGATCCGGCTCGCGGCGTGAGTGGCCTGCTGGTCCTACGGCGACTGCACCGGGATGCCGTGACGGCCGAATCCGCGATCGAACGTGTAGAGGGGGAGGGCACGTTCCGCCAACACCGTTGCGGCGATCAGGGCGTCGGCGAGCGGCCGGCCGGGCAGTCCGCGCGCCCGACTCAGGGCGTCCAGGACGTGATCCTTCGGAACCCCGAGGACCTCCACGTCCTCGCGGGTGACCAGCTGGAGGGCGGTCTCGAGGATGTCGTCGCGTGCCACGTCGTACTGCGTCCGGAGGACATGGGCGAGCTCCACGAGTACGACGACCGGGATGCCGATCCGCTCGGGGCCGTCGATGAGGCGGGCTGCCCGCCGGGCCTGATCGACCGGCGTGCCGACCAGGTACCGAACGAGTACCGACGTATCGACGCTGATCACTCGTCCCTGTCCGAGTCGGCCTCCGGGTCATTCGCGGCATCGGCGGCCGCCTTCAACGCCCGCCAGTCCTCGTCGGAGGGCCGGCGTCGAACGCGGTCGTGCAGGGCGCCGGCAAGTGACCGCCGATGGGGAGCCGGCACGAACTCAATCACGACGCGCCCGTCCTCGATACGCTGGACGGCGAGGTCGCCCGCGTACACGCCCAATCCCTCGCGGATGGCCTTCTCGAGCGTGATCTGCCCGCGCTCTCCAACTCGGCTCGGCATTCCATACCTCCGGTACAGAATCATACTCGATCGGGAGAGTCGTACCGCTCGAGCCGTGCTCCGAGCCGAGGCGCGGCGTCAGACGTGCGGCAGCCCCAGCAGGGCCGGGACGGAGACGCCGTCGTCGAGCTGGTCCCACCAGAGGCCGAGCCCACCTTCGATGATCCGGACGTCGGTCCGCTGCGCCGTCGGCGCTTCGGCGAGCCAGCCGAACCACGAGATCGGTACCAGCAGCTCGCGGCCGTCGTTCAGCGTGACGCTCAGGCGGTCGCCGACGACCAGCGCCGCTGCTGCGGTTGGCCGGTTGTCAGGGTGCGTGATTGCGGATTCCACGCCAATCCGATCACCTGTTCCACGGGTTTCCGATCACCTGTTCCACGGGTTTCCGATCACCCGCTCGTGAGGCCGTCACCGCGCTGACGTGAGGGCACCAGGAACCTGCATCGTGCCCCGGACGATCACTCGTTCGAGGACCGCTGCCGGTGCCACGCCCCCGTTCCGCCATGCGCAAGATCCGCGAGCTCCTCCGCCTCATCCTGGGCGAGGGCCTGAGCCGCCGCCAGGCGGCC
>VGPE01000252.1 GCA_016875645.1 Chloroflexota bacterium | reverse complement strand
GTGTACTCGCGCACGTCCTGGCGCTTCTTGACCATCAGCGACGCGACGTCCATGCCCGTGCAGCCGGCGAGGCCGGCCAGGACGAGCTCGGTCGGCCGCGCCGCGGTGCCGCCATCGCCACTGTCCATGCCGGCGGTGTGGCCCTCCGGCGTCCGGGCGACGAAGCGCATCCCGCCCTCGTGACGGACATGCAACCGCTTCTCGGTCATCGCAGGCTCAGGCACTCCCGCTCAGGCTGGGCTGCGGGGCCGGCCCCGCGTCCGGCGCGTCCGGGTTGCCCGCCCGCTCGGCGAGGAACTGCTCCCGGTACAGCCGAGCATACAGGCCACCCTGGTCGATGAGCTCGCGGTGGGATCCGCGCTCCACGATCCGGCCGCGCCCGAAGACCAGGATCAGGTCCGCCGCCAGGATGGTGGAGAGGCGATGGGCGATCGCGATCGTCGTCCGGCCCGTCATGAGCCGTTCGAGCGCCGCCTGGATCAGCCGTTCGCTGACGGTGTCCAGCGCCGACGTGGCCTCATCGAGGATCAGGATCCGCGGGTCCTTGAGCAGGACCCGCGCGATGGCGATGCGCTGCTTCTCGCCCCCCGAGAGCTTGTAGCCGCGCTCGCCGACCGTGGTGTCGTAGCCATCCGGCAATTCGGCGATCCGGTCGTAGATGGCGGCGGCCCGCGTCGCACGGTCGAGATCCTCCTGGGTCGCGTCCGGCCTTGCGTACAGCAGGTTCTCGCGGATGGACGCATGGAACAGGTATGTCCCTGGGTCACGAAGCCGATGACCCGGCCCAGGGACTGGAGCGTCACCGCGCGCACGTCCAGCCCGTCGATCTCGACCGAGCCCGCATCGACGTCGTACAGCCGCGGAATCAGGTAGGTCGTGGTGGTCTTGCCCGAGCCCGATGGCCCGACGAGGGCGACCAGCTGGCCCGGCCGGACTTCGAAGTCGAGGCCCTCGAGCGCGAAGCCCGCCGGCAGGTCGGCTTCCATGGGGAGCGGCACGGTGTCCATGGCTGCTGTACCGGCGTCAGGGGCGAGGTCGGCGGGTTGTGGCCCCTCGTCCTCGCGCGCCTCGGCCGGCCCCTGGTCGCGGGCCGGGTAGCGGAACGAGACGTCGCGGAGGCGCACCTGTCCTGCGACCGGCCGCGCGTCGAGCGGTTGGGCATCCGGCGCGTCCCGGATCTCGGGCTCCATCTCCAGGTATTCGAAGATCCGGTCGAAGAGCGCGAGGCTGCCCTGGATCTCGACCTGGACGTTGAGCAGTTGGCCGAGCGGGAAGAAGAGCCGGCTCTGGAGCGTGGTGAAGGCCACGATGTCGCCGATCGTGGGCGCCGTCGGGTCGCCGCCGATCGCGAGTGCACCTGCGAGCCAGTACACGAACGCCGGGGTGATCGAGAAGATGGTGCCGATGATCATGAAGAACCAGCGGCCAACCATCGCCTGGCGGATCTGAAGCCGAGCCAGCCGTCGGTTCACGTCGAGAAACCGCTGGAGCGCCGATTGCTGGCGGCCGAACGTCTTGGTCAGGAGGACGCCGCTCACGCTGAGGGTCTCCTCGGTCACGGCCGTCATCTCGGCCAGCGACTTCTGGGTCTCGCTGCTGACCGCGCGCCGCACCTTGCCCACCCGGAACGTGAGGTACATGAATAAGGGGAGCAGTCCCAGCGAGAGGAGCGTCAGCCGCCAATCGATGAGGAACATCGCGATGACCGTGGAGATCGCGACGGCGATGTTGCTGGTGATCGACGACGCGGTATCGGTCACGACCCCCTGGACGCCACCGACGTCGTTGGACAGGCGGCTCTGGATCTCGCCCGTGCGGGTCTCGGTGAAAAACCGGAGGGGCATCGCCTGCAGGTGTGCGTAGAGCGCCGCCCGCAGGTCCAGCATGACGTTCTGGCCGATGAGGTTATTGAGGTAGCTCTGGCCCACCCCGATCAGCCCGCTGACGATCGGGATCACGATCATCAGGGCGACATACAGGTTGAGCTTGTCGAAGTCCAGGTTGCCGATGGCGTCGTCGATCAGCAGCTTGAGCAGGAACGGGTTGATCAGCCCGAGAAAGCTCGTGAGCAGGATCGCCGCGAGCACGATCGCGACCTGGCCGCCGTAGGGGCGGAAGAAAATCAGGATCCGGCGCAGCGTGCGCCCCCGGCGCTCTCGAGGCACGCGCGGTGCGTCCTCGGTCGCGCCCATCGCCCAGTGTCCGCCGCGTCCGCCCTGCTGTCCGCCGCTGGTGCCACGCATGCCGCCGCGACCGCCGAAGCTCATCGGGGCCGGTCCGCCACGGGCGCGTTCCTCACCCCTCGACGCTACCACCGATCCCGGAATGTTGCGATGTCAACCACCCGCGGCGTTCAACCAATCCGGGCGTTCGGGCGTTCGGCCGTTGGGCCGATCGCGACGGCCCGGGCGGAACCGCCGACGCACATCGGCCACGGGACGGCGCCGGACCGGCTTGAGGATGCGATGCGCAGACCGACGAGCCGGCTGGGCTCCTACCAGGCCGCGGCGGTGCGCACCTCGGTCACGCCCTGCGACTCGAGCCAGCGCTCTGCGTCGATGGCCGCCTTGCAGCCATCTCCCGCAGCCGTGACCGCCTGACGGTAGCGGTGGTCGTGGACGTCGCCCGCGATGAAGACGCCCTCGATCTTCGATGCTGTCTCATCGTGCACCACGAGGTAACCCTTCTCGTCCACGTCTAGCCAGTCAGCGAACGCCTCGGTGTTCGGCCGGTAGCCGATGGCCACAAACAGGCCGTCGCTGGCCATCACCCGTTCGGCACCGGTCGCGGTGTTGCGCACGCGCAGGCCCTCCACCTTCGCGTCGCCCAGCACCTCTTCCACGACGGTGTTGGTGTGGAGGGTGATCTTGGGATTGGCCAGGACCCGGTCCTGCATGATCCGGCTCCCCCGCAGCTGCTCGCGCCGGTGGAGCAGGTTGACATGCGACGCGAAGCGGGTCAGAAACAGCGCCTCCTCGAGGGCCGTGTCCCCACCGCCGACCACGGCGATCTGCTTGTCGCGGAAGAAGAAGCCGTCGCATGTCGCGCAGGCGCTGACGCCGCGGCCGCGCAGGCGCGCCTCGCTCTCGAGGCCAAGCCACAGGGCCGAGGCCCCCGTGGCCACGATCACCGCTTCCGCCCGATACTCCGTGCCGCGCGCCCAGAGCTGGAACGGCCGCGAGGAGAAGTCGACCCGGTCCACGTCGACGTCCTCGATCTGGGCTCCGAAGCGCTCGGCCTGTTCGCGGAACTTCGCCATGAGCTCCGGGCCCTGGATCCCCTCCGGGAAGCCCGGGTAGTTCTCGACGTCACTCGTGATCATCAGCTGGCCGCCGGGAGCGGAACCCGCCAGCACGATCGGGTCGAGGTAGGCCCGGGCGGCATAGATCGCAGCGGTGAGGCCGGCAGGGCCGGATCCGAGGATGATCAGCTTGGATACGGTCCGCTCGCCTCGGGGCCCGAACTGCGACTCGGGCGACCCGGTGATCGGTGCGGTGTCGATCAGGGTCATCGGCCCGATGGCGTTCGCCAGCGGGACCGCACCCGTATCCGCGCTGAAGTCGATGCTGAGGCCCTGGAGAGCCGCGAGCGGGCTCGCCCCGTTCGGCGACGCGAGCGGCACCGCGTCCCCGCTGGCCCGTTCCGGGTCGCGCCGATCCTGATCGTTCACGCTCGCAACTCTAGCACCAACCGATACTCCCCGGGGGTATTCCAGACGGCCCGACTCGGGGGACTGGCCGACCCGGGCATCACAGGTTGCGCAACTGCGGGAAGACCTCCGCGCCGAGGCGCTCGAGCTTCGTGACGTCGTCCACGCCCTTGACGCTGAAGATGACGTGCTGGGCGCCAGCGTCCGCCAGTTCGCCGAACCGCTCCACCACTCGCGAGGGCGTCTCTGTACCCGCCGAGCCGTCGCCGAGGCGAACCGACTGGA
>VGPE01000251.1 GCA_016875645.1 Chloroflexota bacterium | reverse complement strand
CCGAGGCGCAGCAGCTCCTCCACCACGATCGCGAGGCTGGGGGTGCCCATGCCCGTGGTCTGGACACTCACGGGCACCCCCCGGTAGGTGCCCGTGTAGCCGTACATCGCGCGATGGTCGGTATCGCGTGCCCCAGGTCGCGGTACGTGGGCACCGCGCCGTATGCGTCTCGCGGCGAGACCTCCCCGCGATGTCGCGGTGACGGCCGACCGGCGGCTCGGGGCGGCTGGTTCCGGGTTCGCCATGATGGTGACGGCAACCCTGCCGTGGTTCGTGCTGTGTGGCGCCGCCACCTCGGTGGGCATCGCGCAGGCTGCACTCGAAGCCGCCATCGCGCACGTGTCGGGCGCCCGGCTGCAGCACCTCGGGTCGTCCCTGGCCGACATTCCGGGCGTCCGGGCGCGCCTGGCTGAGGCCAAGATCCGGATCCTCCAGACCCGTGCGCTGCTGTACGAGGTCGCGGACCAGGTTGCGGCCGGAGCACCGGAGGCCCAGCTGGGAGTCCTCGCCCTGAAGGCCTCGGCCGGGGAGATGGCGATCGACGTCACCGATGAAGTGATGCGGGCCTGCGGTGGCGCCGCGTTCTCGAAGCACCTCGGCATCGAACGCAATTTCCGCGACGCACGTGCGTCATCGGTGATGGCGCCGACGACCGATGTCCTCAAGGACCTGATCGGGCGAGCGCTGACGGGCATCGATCTCTTCGCATGAGCGACGCCGCAGGGAACGCGGCCCCTGATCCCTACCGCGTCGGCGCGGTTGCCTACCGCGCCAGCGTCGTGACCATCTGGGAGGCGTTTCGGCGCTGGTTCGGCGAGCGCGGCTTCCCCCTCGAGTACGTCCTCTTCGCAACGTACGAAGAACAGGTCCGAGCACTGCGCGCGGGCTGGATCGATGTGGCGTGGAACACGAACCTCGCGTACGTGGCCACGCTGCAGGCGACCGCCGGCGGCTGCCGGCCGATCGCCATGCGCGATACCGATCTGGGCTGGACAAGCCACGTCATCGTCCCCGATCAATCTCCCGCGGCCGGCCAGGGGCTGGCAGGCCTGCGCGGACGCCGGGTGGGATTCGGCGACAGCGATTCACCGCAGGCGTGGATCCTGCCCGCGCACGCGATGCGCAGGGCCGGCTTCGACCCGCTGGTCGACTTCCGTGCCGAGCGGCTGGACCGCGACCTCGGCAAGCACGGCGACACCGGTGGCGCCGAATTCGAGCAGTTGGAACGGCTTCGCTCCGGTCTTCTCGACGCGTGCGTCGTTTCGGATCCGACGTGGACCGCCGTCCGCGAAGCCGGAGCCGACCAGGGGCTCGCGATCGCCTGGACGTCGCCACCGTTCAATCACTGCAACTTCACGGTGCTCGACGAGTCCCGTGCCGACCACGCCACGTTCGTGCGGCTGCTCTTCTCCATGTCCGAGGATGACCCCCAGATCCGGGAGCCCATGCGGCTCGAATACGTCCACCGATGGGTGGAGCCGGAACTCTCTGGATACCGCGACCTGATCGCGGCCATGGGCGCGTGAACCGACGCGCAGGCCCACTGCCCGTGGGCAGGCAGCCGACCGGCACCTACCGGCCGGACGCGACCCCCGCCCCGGTCCCGACCACCGTCTGAACCGCCGCCGCCAGCCCATCGACCATCTGGCGGATCTCGCCTTCCGTGATGACAAATGGCGGCGAGATCTGGAACGCCCTCCCGCGCAGGGTGCGTGTCAGCACGCCGTGCTCGCGCGCGGCGATCACGGCGCGATCGACGATGCCCGGCTCCGCGGCCAGCACGTCGTCGGCGAAGTCCACGCCGGCCGTGAGGCCGACGACGCGGATCTCGCCGACCCCGGGCATGCCGTGCAGCCTCCCGAGCTCACGCGCCAGCACGGGTTCCAGCGAGCGCACCCGGTCAACGAGGCCCTCGCGTTCGATGATGTCGAGGTTCGCCATCGCTGCCGCGCATGCTGACGCGTGGCCCGAGTAGGTGTAGCCGTGGCGGAACATGGTGCCCGGAGGACCGTCCCAGAACGGGGCCCGGACGCGCTCGCCGACCAGCACTCCGCCCAGCGGGAAGTAGCCCGAGGTCACACCCTTGGCGAAGGTGACCATGTCCGGCTGGAACCCGTAGCGCTGCGCGCCGAACATCCAGCCCGTGCGCCCGAAGCCCGTGATGACCTCGTCGGCGATGAGCAGGACGTCGTGGATCCGGCAGAGCCGTTCCACTTCGGACCAGTAGCCCTCCGGCGGGGGATACACGCCGCCCGCCCCGATGACCGGCTCACCGATGACCGCCGCGATCCTGTCCGCGCCCTCCTCGAAGAGCCGCTCAAGGGCGGCCACGTCGTTCCAGGTCACGTTCTCGACGTCCGGGATCAGCGGCCCGCCGTAGCCGGCGAGGTTGCCGGGGATGCCCGCGAGCGAGGTTCCGTAGGCGTTCATCCCGTGGTAGCCGTGCTGGCGGCTGATGATGATCCGCTTGCCCGGCCTGCCCTTGAGATCCCAGTAGCGCCGCGCGAGCTTGGCCGCCGAGTCCACTGACTCCGAGCCGCCCGACGTGAAGAACACGGCCGCGCCGGGGATCGGCGCCAGTTCGCCGAGCCGCTCGGCGAGGTCCAGGGTGGGCGCCGTCGCGAAGACCCCGAACGTGGAGTACGTCGGCAGCTTTCGCATCTGGCGCGCGACGGCGTCCACGATCTCATCGCGGCCGTAGCCCACATTGCAGTACCAGAGCGCCGCGCCAGCGTCGAGATACCTCCGGCCGGCGGTATCCCAGACCCAGGCGCCCTCGCCGCCGTCCATGACGATCTCGTGCGACTTGACGACGCTCATGTCGGCGAAGGGATGCCAGTAGGTATTCATGCAGTCACCGTTCGGCTCTCGGCAGGCGGCGCGGCTGCGCCGGGGGTGCCTCGCAGGATAGCCCGAGCGCTGGCCCCGAACCTGACCCGCGGCGCCGGCGGCGTTCTCGAAACCGAGGGCAGGTCATCACGCGGTCACAGTCGCGCGGCCAGACTCCGAGGATGTCACGCAGATTGCGAACGAGCACGATCCTGCTCGCGATCGTCGCGCTCACGGCGAGCTGCGGCACGGAGCAGCCGTCGGGCGGGTGGATCGTGTCGACGCCGGGAGCGGCGCCGCCCGCGGCCTTTTCGGCCGCCGTCCGTCCGATCGATGATCACGAGGCCGCGAGCCTCATGGCCCAGCTGCTCGAATCGCGCGAGCCGCCCGTGCTCGCGATCGACCGGATCGTGGGCGCCCGCGATCAACGGTTCGTGGCCGTCTTCCTCGAGCTCATCCGCGCGGGCGAACTGGGCTTGCTCCCCGGTGAGAACGGCGACGAGGGTGTTCGGGCCGAGCGGGTCGGGCGGTTCGCAGGGGCCGCAGAGCTGCTCACGGGCCAGGCTCTTGGGAGCGACTGGCCGGCATGGGTGGAGTGGTACGGCGCCACGGACCTCGCGCCGCCACCGGGCTTCCTCGCCTGGAAGGGCGAGGTCTTCGCCCGCATCGACCCGCGCTTCCGCGACTTATTCCAGGCGCAGCACGAGTCGTTGATCCGCGTCGAAGAGATCCTCTGGGGCGGCGTACGTGTCGACGGCATCCCCGCGCTGATGAACCCCCCGACGCTGGCCGCCGCCGATTCCGTGTTGCTGACCGACTTCGATCCGGTGTTCGGCCTGGAGGTCGGTGGCGAAGCGCGTGCGTACCCGCTCCGGATCATGGACTGGCACGAGATGGCCAACGACGTGCTCGGCGGCGCGCCGATCTCGCTGTCGTACTGCACCCTCTGCGGCGCGGCCATCGCCTACCACGGCCGCGCGTCGGACGGGAAGATCTACACATTCGGATCGTCCGGGCTGCTCTACGCGAGCAACAAGTTGATGTACGACCATCAGACCCGGACCCTGTGGAACCAGTTCACCGGCGAGCCGGTGCAGGGCCCCCTCGTGAATTC
>VGPE01000250.1 GCA_016875645.1 Chloroflexota bacterium | reverse complement strand
GCCGCCAGGCGCCTTGCCTCGAGGACATCCGGCGGTTGCCCGGCCATCACCCGACGGGCTGCTTCGACCAGCCGCTGGGCTTCCACGAGTCGCCCCGAGATCTCGAGCGGCGTCTGACGCCCGCGCGAGGCCTCCTGGGCCCTCGCAATGTCGGCGGCCGCCGCCTCGATCTCGGCGGGGGCCTTCGCCTCCGCCTCGGCAAGCTCCGTGGCCAGCCGGTCGACCGCGTCGAGCAGTTCGCCGGCCTGGCCGAGCGCCGCCTGCGCGGCCTGGACGGCGGTGCGGGCGGCCGCGCGGTCCTTTTCCACGGCAGCCTCGCCCTCGGTGAGGGCAGCCCGAGCGCTGGTGGCGCGCTTCTGCGCCTCGACCACGTTGCCGGCCACCATGGAGCGATTGACGGGCGCGAACCGCTCGAGCCCGGCGAGGGTCGCCGCCACTGCCGGCAGCCGGACATCGAGCGCGGCCAGCTGTTCCTTGAGGCGGGCGATCACCGCGGGCGCGTTGCGCTCAAGGTCCCGCACCTGCTCCACGCGAGCCATCTGCTCGTCGATCAGGGTCCGGCCACGCCGGCAGCGGTCCAGGATCTCCTGGAGCATCCGGGCGCGGGTCGGCGGATCCTCCGGTGTCGCGTCGTCGAGCTTCTGGCGGACGGTGAACGCGGCAGCGAGTTCGGCCGCCGCCGACTCGATCGCTGCCCGGAACGGCTCCACCTCGGTCGGGGTGAACTGCGCCTCCACGAAGCCGAGCTCCTGGCGGGCGTCACGGATCGCGTCATCGGTCTCGATCAGGAGCCGGTTGGCCTCCACGGCGAGGTCCGCCGGTCTGCTTGTCGGGCTCCTCCGCCGTCCGCCGGTCCGCGCTGCGGCGCCGCCACCACGCGAAGACGATCCAGCTGCCGATCACGAGCAGGATCAGCGGGACGATGATCCCGAAGCCACCGCCGCCCGAATCGCCACCCGGACTGGGGCCACCGCCGGCAGTCGCGGTGGGGCGGGGCGTCGTCGAGGCTGTGGGACGGGTGGGGGACGGCGTGGCGACGGCGACGCCGGCGGCCCCCGCGAGCCCCCTCGCCGTCGCTTCGACGGCGCCCGCGAAATCGCCCGACGACAGGCGCGGCTCGAGGTCGTTGCCGATGATTGCGTCGATCTCGGCGTCGGTGATGTCGTCGAGGGAGTTGCTGACCCAGAGCGCGTCGGTCCGGTCCTCCATCGCCACGACGAGGAGCACGTCGTTGGTGCCCAGGGAGTTGCGGCTGGCGACCTCCTTGGCGTAGTCGGTGATGGAGAGCGGGCTGGTCGTCTCGACGAAGAGGACCCACAGGTCGATCGCCGACGCCGAGCGCAGGTCGACGATCGCTCGCTCGACGCGCGCTTCATCGCCCCTGAGCGTGCCCGTCTGGTCGGTGACCGGGCCGCCAAGGCGCGGGATGTCCTCGGCCGCGAGGGCGGGGCCCGCGGCGAACACGCCGGCCAGGACCGCGAAGAGAAGCAACAGGGCCGACAGGGCCCGCAGGCGTCGCATGGGCAACGACGGCCTACGCGATCACGGCCTTGCGCTCCCATGCCGAGTGATCCGATCCGCGGGTCACACGTCACACGGGCACGGCACCTACCATCGCGTTCGTGTCCGACGGCGCCATGGACGTCCGCCATCTCGGCTCCGCGTGGGACGCCGTGCGGGCCGCGTTCCGATGGCAGATCCCGCGGCGCTACAACATCGCTGCCGACACGGTTGATCGCTGGGCCGCGCGAGATCGCTCCGCCCTCGCGCTGATCCACGAGGACGAGGCTGGCCGCGTCCGGTCGTACTCCTTCGGCGAGATCCGCGACCAGTCCGCGCGGCTGGCGAACGCGCTGACCGGGCTGGGCCTGGCGCGCGGCGATCGGGTCGGAATCCTCCTGCCGCAGGCGCCCGAGACGGCGATCGCCCATGTCGCCGCCTACCGGGCCGGCCTGATCGCAGTGCCGCTGTTCGTGCTGTTCGGGCCGGATGCCCTGGAATACCGACTGCGTGACTCGGGCGCCGCGGCGCTGGTCACCGACGCCGCGAATTGGCCCAAGATCGCCGGGATCCGGGCCGAGCTTCCGGACCTGCGGACGACGCTGGTCGTGGACGGCGGCGGCGTGGACGGGACGCTGGACTTCGCGGCCGAGGTCGCCCGCGGGGCGGCGACCGGGCCGCCCGCCGACACGACGGCCGCGGACCCGGCGATCATCATCTACACCTCGGGCACGACCGGGCCGCCGAAGGGGGCGCTCCACGCCCACCGGTTCCTGCTCGGGCACCTGCCGGGGGTCCAGTTGCCGCAGGCACGCTTCCCGCAGCCGGGTGACCGGTTCTGGACGCCGGCCGACTGGGCCTGGATCGGCGGGCTGTACGACGTGCTGTTCCCGGCCTGGCACTACGGTGTGACGGTGGTGAGTGCACGGTTCCGGCGGTTCGACCCGGAGCGGTCGCTGGCGCTCATGGCCCGCCACGAGGTCCGCAACGCGTTCTTCCCGCCCACTGCGCTCAAGCTGCTCCGCCAGGCAGGCGCGCGCCCGCCGCCCGGGTTCCGGCTTCGCTCGCTGGGCAGCGGGGGCGAGACGCTGGGGGCCGAGCTGCTCGGATTCGGTCGCGACACGCTGGGCGTGACGATCAACGAGTTCTACGGTCAGACCGAGTGCAACTTGGTCGTGGCGAACTCGTCGGGACTGCTGCCCGTTCGACCGGGCTCGATGGGGCGGCCGGTCCCGGGCCACGACGTGGCGATCATCGACGACGCCGGTCAGCCGATGCCGGCCGGCGAGGTGGGCGAGATCGCCGTGCGGCGGCCCGACCCGGTGATGTTCCTGGGGTACTGGCGACGGCCCGAGGCGACGCGCGACAAGTTCGCGGGTGACTGGCTGCGGACCGGAGATCGCGCGACGATGGATGCCGACGGCTACGTGTGGTTCCAGGCGCGCAACGATGACGTCATCACGAGCGCCGGCTACCGCATCGGGCCGGGCGAGATCGAGGACTGCCTGCTGCACCACCCGGCGGTTGCGATGGCCGCCGTGATCGGGGTGCCGGATCCGATCAGGACCGAGGTGGTGAAGGCGTTCCTCGTGCTCCGGCCGGGCTTCACGGGCGACGAGGCCCTCAGCGGCGAGCTCCGCGACTTCGTGCGCACCCGGCTGGCAGCTCACGAGGCTCCGCGACTGATCGAGTACGTCACCGATCTTCCGCTCACGGCGACCGGCAAGGTCATGCGCCGGGAGCTTCGTGCGCGGAGCGCGCGCGGGGAATAGCTCAACCGCCAGACGGCGCTTGCAGCCGACGCTAGGATGCGGTCATGGCCAGTCCGAAACGCGTTGACCGCCTCCATTTCACCGGCGACGACGAGGCCGACCGCTTCCTGGTCGAAGAGCCGATCGCGTTGCTGATCGGCTTCGAGCTGGACCAGCAGGTGCCGCTCCAGAAGGCCTTCAGCGGGCCGCTGGAACTCCGCCGGCGGATCGGCACCCTGGATGCGGCGCGAATCGCCGCCATGGACCCCGAGGTCCTTGACGAGGCCTTCCGGCGCCGGCCCGCGCTGCACCGGTTCCCGGGCAACATGGCCCGCCGAACCCAGGATCTTGCACGGGTGATTGCCCAGGACTTCGGCAACGACGCGAGCCGGGTCTGGCGCGACGCGAAGGACGGCCGAGACCTCGAGCGGCGCCTCAACTCGCTGCCGGGCTTCGGCGAGATGAAGGTCCGGACGATGATCGCGATCCTGGGCAAGCAGCTTGGCGTCCGGCCGCCCGGCTGGGAGGACGTCGCACCGAAGCACATGACCCTGGGCGACGTGGACGGTCCCGACGCGCTCAAGCGCTACCAGGACGGCAAGCGCGCCTACAAGGCGGCGATGCGCGAGGCCGAGGCGGCGGGGCTGGACCCGAAGACCGCCCGCGACCGGGCCGGCTCTGCTGCGATGGCGGTCGTCGAGGACGAGGGCGCCTGAGG
>VGPE01000249.1 GCA_016875645.1 Chloroflexota bacterium | reverse complement strand
TCGCGGGCCGAAGGCCCCGGTCCCGCGGCCGGCCGGGGCGCGGGGTGACCCCGCGATCGTCTGTCGCCGGCGCGACGGTCAGACCTCCTTGAACTCGCCCTCGACGGTCTCCTCGCCCTCGGGTGCAGCACCACCAGCCGGCGCGGCGCCGTCGCCGCCCGACCCGTCAGTCGTGCCGCTCGTCGACGCCGCCTGGTAGGCCTGCGTCGCAATTCGCCCGAGCAGCTCCTGGAGCTCGCCCGACGTGCGCCGGACAACGTCGGAGTCGTTGCCCTTCAGGGCCTCGCGAACCTCGGCGATCTTCGCCTCCGCCGCCGCCTTGTCCTCGGAGCTGACCTTGTCGCCGAGGTCACGCAGGGTGCGCTCGGCCTGGAAGGTCAACGCCTCGGCCTGGTTGCGGGTCTCGACCTGCTCGCGCCGCTGGCGGTCCTCCTCGGCGTGCTCGGTGGCGTCGCGGACCATCCGGTCAACATCGGTCTTGGACAGCATCGACGAGGCAGTGATCCGGACCTGCTGCTCCTTGCCCGTGGCGCGGTCCTTCGCCTTGACGTCGAGGATGCCGTTGGCGTCGATGTCGAATGTCACTTCCACCTGGGGTACGCCGCGAGGCGCAGGCGGGATCCCGTCGAGGATGAACCGGCCGAGGGTCTTGTTGTCGGCGGCGAACTCGCGCTCGCCCTGCAGGACATGGATCTCCACCTGGTTCTGGTTGTCCGAAGCGGTCGAGAAGACCTGTGACTTCGACGTGGGGATCGTCGTGTTGCGCTCGATGAGCCGCGTCATGACACCGCCCAGGGTCTCGATGCCGAGCGACAGGGGCGTCACGTCGAGCAGGAGCACGTCCTTCACGTCGCCCGCGAGAACGCCCGCCTGGATCGCGGCGCCGATCGCCACGACCTCGTCGGGGTTCACGCCCTTGTGGGGCTCCTTGCCACCGAAGATGGCCTTGACCGCGTCGGCGACGGCCGGCATGCGCGTCTGGCCACCGACCAGGATCACCTCGTCGATGTCGCCCGGCTTGAGGCCGGCGTCCTTGAGGGCCGCCACGACCGGCCCGCGGGTCTTCTCGATGAGGTCTGCGACGAGGTCCTCGAGCTTGGCCCGGGTCAGGCTCATGACGAGATGCTTGGGTCCGGCCTGGTCTGCGGTGACGTAGGGCAGGTTGATCTCGGTCTGGGCGGTGGATGACAGTTCGATCTTGGCCTTCTCGGCCGCTTCCTTGAGCCGCTGGAGTGCCTGCTGGTCGTTGCGCAGGTCGATTCCCTGGTCCTTCTTGAACTCGGCCAGGAGCCACTCGATGACGCGCTGGTCGAAGTCGTCGCCGCCGAGATGGGTGTCGCCGTTGGTCGCCTTGACCTCGAACACGCCCTCGCCGAGCTCCAGGATGGAGATGTCGAAGGTGCCGCCGCCCAGGTCGTAGACGGCGATCTTCTCGTCCCTGTTCTTGTCGAGGCCGTAGGCGAGGGCGGACGCGGTGGGCTCGTTGATGATCCGCTTGACGTCGAGGCCCGCGATCCGTCCGGCGTCCTTGGTCGCCTGGCGCTGGGTGTCGTCGAAGTAGGCCGGGACCGTGATCACCGCCTCGGTGATCTTCTCGCCGAGGTACGCCTCGGCGTCGGTCCGCAGCTTCTGGAGGATCATCGCGCTGATCTCGGGAGGCGTGTAGCTCTTGCCGTCCGAGACGGTCACGCGGACGCCATCACTGGCGGCGTCCTTCTCGACCTTGTAGGGGACCAGTTCTCGCGCGCGCATGACCTCCGGGTCGTCCCAGCGGCGGCCCATGAAGCGCTTGATCGAGTAGATGGTGTTGGTCGGGTTCGTGACCGCCTGTCGCTTGGCCAGCTGGCCGACCAGGCGCTCGCCCGTCTTCGTGAAGCCGACGACGGACGGGACCGTCCGGCCGCCCTCGGCGGACGCGATGACGGTGGGCTCGCCGCCCTCCATCACCGCGACCACGGAGTTCGTGGTCCCGAGGTCGATGCCGATGATTTTGCCCATGTGCGTGCGTGCTCCTCGTGCGTTGATCAGTTGGGTCGTTCGGAGGCGTCAGGGGTGGGCGGCTGGGGTGGCTGGCCGTCCGCGCCGCCGCCACCGGCGGCCACGGCAACCAGCGCGGGGCGGAGCACCTTGTTGCGCAGGCGGTAGCCCCGCCGGATCTCGGCCACGACCTCACCGTCAGGGCGGCCCGTGCCCGGCAGGTTCGTGACCGCCTCGTGCTCGCGCGGGTCGAACGGCAGGCCCAGCGCCTCGATGCCGCGGACCCCCTCGCTCTCGAGGAGCGCGCGCAGTTTTCGGTCGATGGCCGTGATGCCCTCGGTCCAGGCGTTGGCCTTGAGTTCGTCGGGCACCGCCTCGATGGCGCGGTCGAAGTCATCGGCGATCACGAGAACCTTGCCGAGCAGGTATTCGCTGGCAAGGCCCATGTCTCGCTCCCGCTCCTCGGTGGTGCGCCGCCGGTAGTTCTGGAACTCGGCGGCGGTGCGCTGGAGCGTGGCCAGGTGCTCGGCAGCCTCCTGGCGCGCCGTCCCGAGCTCGGCGACCAGCCGCTCGAGTTCGCGCGGATCGGGCAGTTCGGCGGGCCGCTCGGCTCCCTCGGCTGTCGCCTCGGGGCGCGCGGCCTCGTGGCTTCGGCGATGGCGCGGTTGATCGGTCATGGGTTGGCCGCTCGTGAAGATCCGTTGAGAGGGACGGGGACGCTGGTTCGTCATGCGTAGAGGTGCTCGACGAGCTCGTTCATCAGGCCCGAGACGAACCCGACCGTGCCGATGGCGTGGGGGTACGACATGCGGGTCGGCCCGAGCACCCCCACGACGCCGACCGCGTGGCCGGGGCGCCCGTATGAGGCAAGCACGAGTGACACTTCGCGCATCTCGGCCGCGGGGTTCTCCTCGCCGATGACCACATGGACGCCGCCACTCGCGGCCACGGCGCCGACCAGGTCGCCCAGCACGACCCGGTTCTCGAGGGCGGCGAAGACACGGCGGAGCTTCTCGCTCTGCGCGAACTCGGGCGCAGCCATCACGTTGAGCAGGCCGTCGCTGAAGACCTCCTCGGTGGTGGCGGCGTCGAACTCGCGCATGGTTCGTGCGACGCGCTCGACCACGCGCAGGACGAGCGGGTCGGCGTCTTCATCCGCGGTCTCCGCCGACAGTGATGCCTCGATCTCCGCTGCCGCGTGGTCGACGAGCCGGGCATTGAGGCGGTTCGCGATCGAGGTGAGGGTGTCCTGGTCGGCCGGGGTCTCGAGGCTGACCAGGACCTGCTTCACCGTTCCCTCGCGCAGCACGAGGATGAGGCTCGCAAGGCGGTCGCTGATCGCCACGAGGTCCACGCGGCGGACGTGCGACGCGACGGGCTTCGCCGGGGTCGCCAGGCCCGCGGCATGGGTGGCGCTGGCGATGGTCGTGGCCGCGAGGCGGAACCAATGCTCGCTTGCGTACTCCACCTGCCCGAACTGGTGGCGGATCATCAACTGCTCCACCGGGGGCAGCGGCACGCCGTCGATGATCGACTCCACGTAGTAGCGGTACCCGAGATCGGTCGGCACGCGGCCGGCGGAAGTGTGGGGGTGCATCAAAAACCCGGCCAGCTCAAGATCCGCAAGCACGTTGCGCACGGTGGCGCTTGACACGGACAGGTGGTAGCGCGCCACGAGAGCCTGCGACCCGACCGGGGTCGCGCTCTTGACGTATTCCTCGATGACGGCCCGCAGGATCGCCTGAGCGCGGCAGTCCAGCGCACCGGGTCGGCGGATCCGTCGCGCCACGTGCCAACTCCCGGGACATTGGTTAGCACTCTCATGCATAGAGTGCTAGCGAACCAGACAGGATGGTACCCCCGTTTCCTTCGGGGTGTCAACGCGGGCCGGGCCGCGGTGTGGACGGCCAGTGAAAGTGTCACCCCATAAGCGGCCAGTGACTTTGTCACCCTCGATGCCATGGAGACGAGGGAGACGATCAGCTTGGACGC
>VGPE01000248.1 GCA_016875645.1 Chloroflexota bacterium | reverse complement strand
GACGGGGAGGAGTTCACCCACCACGGGCGCTACTACGACATGGTCGAAGCAAGCCAGCTGCCACGCCCGGTGCAGGCGCGGCTGCCGATCCTCATTGGCGGTGCCGGGCCGCGCAAGACGCTGCGGACCGTGGCCCGCTACGCCGACGGCTGGAACGCCTCGGGCACGCCCGAGGAGATGGCGCAACGCAACGCTCTCCTCGCAGAGCACTGCGCCGCCGCCGGCCGCGACCCGGCGACGATCGAGCGGACCACCACGTTCCTGACCGTGATCCGTGATGACCCCGCCGAGGCGCGACGCGTCCTCGAGGCCCAACTTGCGCACAACGGCCTGCGCGAGATCCCCACGGCGCACCCGCTCGCGCTGGGGTCCCCGGCGGTCGTCGCGGCGGTGATGCGCCCGCACCTCGGGCTCGGGTTCCGGAGCCCGATCGTCCGCCTCCCGTCGCCATTCGACCGCGAGACGATCGAGCGCCTGCCCGAACTCCGGGCGGCCCTGGCGGATGGGGCCGCCTGACCGGTGCGCGTCGTCGCGTTGGCCGGCGGGGTGGGCGGGGCCAAGCTCGCGCATGGGCTCCAGGCCGAGGCGGGCGCGGACCTGACGGTCATCGTCAACACCGGTGACGACCTTGAGCGCCACGGCCTCCTCGTCTGCCCGGACCACGACACCGTGATGTACACCCTCGCCGGGATCGCGAACCGCGAATGGGGTTGGGGGATCGCCGGCGAGACGTGGAACGCCGCCGAGCAGCTGGCCGTCTACGGCGAGGACTCCTGGTTCCGGCTCGGGGACCGCGATCTTGCGGCGCACATCGTCCGGACCGACCGGCTCCGTCGCGGCGAGCGCCTGACGGCCGTCTGCCGGCACCTCCAGCGCTCGCTGGGCGTTGCGGCGGCGATCCTGCCCATGGCCGACGAGCCCGTGCGAACCAGGGTCCGCGCCGACGACGGCTGGCTCGAGTTCCAGGACTACTTCGTGCGCCGCCACCAGGAGCCGACGGTCCATGAGATCCGCTTCGATGGAATGGAGTCGGCGTCGATCACGCCCGAGGCTCGCGACGCGCTGGCGGGCGCCGACGCGATCGTCATCTGCCCGTCCAACCCGCTCGTGTCGATCGGTCCGATCCTCGCCGTGCCGGGTATGCAGGCCGCGATTGCTCGGGCCCGGGCCCGCGGAGCGAGGGTGGTCGGGGTTTCTCCGATCATCGGCGGCCACGCCCTCAAGGGGCCGGCCGACCGCATGCTCGTCTCCATGGGCCACGAGTCGAGCGCGCTTGGCGTCGCGCGGCTGTACGCGGGGCTCGTGGATGCCCTGGTGATCGACGCGGTGGACGCGGCCCTCGCGCCCGCGATCGCGGCACTGGGCATGTCGGCGCCGGTCACCGAGACGATCATGACCGACGACGAGTCGCGCCGGCGCCTCGCGGCCGAGACACTGGCAGTGGCCGCCCGATGACGTCTCCGCGCATCGTGGCGATCATCCCGGTCGGCTCGCTCGACGCGGCGAAGTCGCGGCTCGGCGGGGCGCTCGACGCGGAGGAGCGTCGCGATCTTGTCGGCCGGATGCTGGACCGCACCGTGGCGGCTGCCATGGAGACCAACGAGATCGCGGGGGTCATCGTCGTCAGCCCCGATCCGGAAGCCCTCGCGGCGGCCGCCACGGCCGGTGCCCGGACCATGCGCCAGCGGACCGCCGGCCTCAACGCCGGGATCCGCGCCGCCCGCGACGACGCCCTGGCTGGCGGCGCCGATGGCATGCTGATCCTCCCGATCGACCTGCCCTTCGTCTCCCCTGGCCTGCTGCGCAACCTGCTCGCGGCCGCAGCCGGCATTGAGCCACCGGTGGTCGTGCTCGTCCCGGACCGCCACGGCCGCGGCACCAACGCGCTGTTCGTCTCGCCGCCCGAGGCGATCGACGTTGCGTTCGGCGGCGACAGTCGCGCCGCACACGCCGCCCGGGCCCTGGCAGCGGGAGTGCGCTACGAGGAAGTGAACTCGGACCTTGGCATCGACCTTGACACGCCCGACGACCTGCTGCTGCTTGAGCACACCGCGCCCGAGGTGATCCGTGCCGGCTGATGGCCGTCTCGAGGTCATCGCGCTCGAGGGGATCCCCGAAGTTGCCCCCGGCGACGAGCTGCCGGCCCTGCTGCTGGCTGCGCTCGAGCGGACGCCCGACGTGCTTCCTCTGCGGCCCGAAGACGTCCTGGTGGTCACCCAGAAGGTCGTCTCGAAGGCCGAGGGCGCCATCGTGGATCTCCGCGGCATCACGCCACGGCCCGAGGCCCTCGAATTCGGCCGCCGCTGGGATCGCGATCCACGCCAGGTCGAAGTGGTGCTCCAGCAGGCTCGCCGGGTGATCCGCATGGACCGCGGCGTCGTGATCACCGAGACGGCGCACGGCTTCATCTGCGCCAATGGCGGCATCGACGCGTCCAACGTCGGGCCGCGCTCGGGCGAGATCGTGACGCTGCTGCCGGCGGATCCCGACGCCTCGGCGACCGCCATCCGCGACCACCTCCGCGCGCGGACCGGCGTGGACATCGCGGTTGTCATCTCCGACAGCTTCGGGCGGCCCTGGCGCTGGGGGATCGTGGATGTCGCGATCGGCGTCAGCGGCATCCCGCCTCTGGTTGACCTGCGGGGCCAGCCCGACGCGGATGGGCGGGTCATGAAGTCCACGGTTCGCGCCGTCGTCGACGAGCTGGCGTCCGCGGCCGAACTGGTCCTTGGCAAGTCGGCCGGCCGGCCGGCTGCCCTTGTGCGCGGCGCACACCCGCCGCGGGGCGAGGGCCGCATCGCCGAACTCCTCATGCCCCGCGAGGCCGATTTATTCCCATGATCGCGCTGGGCGGTACGCTGGCGCCCATCGTGGCGTCCCAACGTGCCGGCCGCGTCGACCGAGTGACACTCCGGTTCCGCGACCCTCACCTCGAGCGGGCATATCAGATCGAAGCCGGGGGCGAGCTGCGCCGGACGGTCGGCCTCTCGCAGGTGTTCGGCGGGGTGCTGTGGCTGTTCGCGTTCCTGCTGCTGCCACTGTTCTCCCCGATCGACACGACGGTGACCACGGTCGTGATCGGTTCGGTGTGGATCGTGACCGCGGTCGTGTACGTGCTTCAAGCGCTACGAGACCCTCAATTCGCTCCAGACGATCGTCCTGTTCGGCAACGTCTTCTCGCTCTTCGCAGTGCTCGGGCTGGTGACCGTGACGCCGGGCCTCCAGCACCAGGCAGCGCCGGGGATCATGCTGGTCGCGCTCTACGCGTTCGTGGTCCAGCGCCTGCGATTCACGTTCGCGGCCGTCCTGGCCGCGATCCACATCCTTGCCTACAGCGGGTTCGTCGCGACGCGGCTTGTGCCGACCGCCTTTGCCCTGGAGCTGTTCCTGGTCGCGGCAACTGCCGCCACCGGCGTGCTGGCCGCCTACCAGTTCGAAGCGATCGCGCGCCAGGTCTTCGCGCAGCGCCGGGTGATCGAGGACCAGGCGAGCGAGCTCGCACGCCAGAAGGAGAAGTCCGACCAGCTCCTCCTGAACGTCCTGCCGGAGACCGTCGCCCAGCGCCTCCGCGAGGATCCGGGCGCCGTGGCCGAGGCGCACGAGTCGGCCAGCGTGGTGTTCGCGGACCTGGTCGGCTTCACCCCGCTCTCCGAGCGCCTGCCGGCCGATCAGGTCGTTCAGGTCCTCGACCGGCTCTTCTCGCGCTTCGACGCCCTCGTCGAGGAGCACGGGCTCAACAAGGTCAAGACGATCGGCGACGCCTATATGATCGCCGGCGGCGCGCCCGAGCCCATGCCGGATCACGCGCTTCGCGCCGTGCGGATCGGCCTGGCCCTGCTGGCCGAGACCGATCGCTACGCGGTCGAACTCGGGTTGCCGCTTCGCCTCCGGGTGGGGGTGAATTCGGGCCCGCTCGTCGCGGGCGTCATCGGCCGGCGCCGGTTCAGCTATGACATGTGGGGCGACACGGTCAACGTTGCCAGCCGCATGGAGTCGCATGGCGTCGAGGGCCGGGTCCAGATCAGCGAGGCGACGTGGCGGCTGGTTCGCGACC
>VGPE01000247.1 GCA_016875645.1 Chloroflexota bacterium | reverse complement strand
GCTCTCGAACTACTTCCGCCAGAAAGGGCTCGAGGACCTGGTTGTCGTGACCGACCTCGGCTTCGCCAAGCGTGCCCGGAGCTTCGCGGAGCTGCTGGACGCCCCGCTGGCCATCATCGAGAAGCGCCGGGTCGGCAACCTTGACCGCGCGGAGCTGATGAACGTCATCGGCGAGGTCCGCGGACGGCGGGCGATCATCGTCGACGACGAGATCGACACGGCCGGCACCCTGCTCGAGATCGTCCGGGCGCTGGAACGCGAGGGCGTGACCGAGATCTATGCCTGCGCCACCCACGGCGTGCTGTCGGGACCCGCCGTCGAGCGGATCAGGGATTCGAGCCTGCTCGAGGTCGTGATCACCGATTCGGTGCCGCTGCCCCCGTCCAAGCGCATCCCGAAGCTCACCCAGATTCGGGTGGCACCCCTCATCGGCGAGGCGATCAAGCGGATTCACCGCGGCGAATCGGTGGGCGCGCTGTTCTCCAGCGAGGTCTCCTTCACCCAGGAGATGCTCCTGTGGGATGACAGCCCCGGCGAGCCGTTCGGGGCCAACGCGAATGGCAATGGCAGCGGCCTCCACGAGCCGCTCGAACCCGTCGCAATCCCGTCGCAGCTCGGTACGCTACGCTCGGCTGAGCACTGAACGACCGAGCGCCTGCCGCGGTCAGCTGACAATCGCCGCTCGGCAGCCGGCACGTTGAACCGAGGAAACAGGAGTCCCCGACACCGATGAGCCTTCAACTCCACCGCCCGGACGGCCGCGGCGGGATCGAGCGGCGAACCGTTCGCGACGACGGCGGCTGGCGGCGCCAGCTCCGCTCGGCTCGTTGGGGCTCAGCGCGACCCGACGGCCAGCTGCCCGAGTTGCGCAACCCCGAGATGAATCCCACGCCCACCTGGCTCGCGGTCATGTTCTGGGCCGGCCTGGCGGCCGTCACATTTGTGGTGCTCCTGCTCGGGTACGGAACCGGGTTCTGGAACTAGGCCTCCGCGGACGGGCGTCGTGAGTGCGCGGAAGAAGCCCGGCGCGGCCGCCGGACTGACGAATGCCATCGGCGGGATGCTCGTCGGGCTCGATGAGCAGTTGCTGCGCGGGCAACCGCGGATCGAAGAGCTCGTCAAGCGCGGGACGCCCTCGCGCGGCGAACGCGACCCTGCGGGCGAGTTGGTGATCGAGCTGCCCTCGCGGCCCGTCGAGGATCCGGCGCCTGTGTCGAACGACCGCGCGACACCCTGACCGGACCACGCGCCGGAGCGCGATCCGGGGGCCGGCGGATGCCTCTCCTATACTGACCTCTCCATGCTTGGTTTCCTCAGCCGCTTCATCGACTCGAACGAGCGTGAGCTGAAGCGCATCCAGCCGCTCGTCGATCGCGCCAACGCCCTGGAGCCCGAATTCGCCGCCCTCCCCGACGAGGAGATCCGCGCACGGATCGACGAGATCCGCGCCGAGGTCCATGAGGCGGCGCTGCCCGAGGAGCCGTCCGCGGACGAGCTCGAGCATCCGGAGCTGGAGCGCCGTCGCGAGCTGGCGAAGGAACGCCGCAAGCGAGACACCGAGCGCGTCCAGAAGGCGCTCGACGACGTCATCCCCGAGGTGTTCGCGGCAGCCCGCGAGGCGATGCAGCGGACCCTCGCCATGCGCCACTTCGACGAGCAGCTGATCGGCGCCACCGTCCTGCACCAGGGCCGCATCGCGGAGATGAAGACGGGCGAGGGCAAGACCCTGATCGCGCCGCTGGCCGCCATCCTGAACTCGCTGAGCGGGCGCGGCACCCACATCGTCACGGTGAACGACTACCTCGCCCGGCGTGACGCCCAGTGGATGGGCCCGGTCTACCACTTCCTGGGCGTGAGCGTCGGGATCATCACCCATGACGCGTCCTACCTCTTCGAGCCGGGCTATCCGACCTCCGACGAGCGGCTCATCAACCTCCGGCCCGTCTCGCGGCGCGAGGCGTACGCGGCCGACATCACCCACGGGACCAACAACGAGTTCGGCTTCGACTACCTGCGCGACAACATGGTCATGGACCTGGGTGAGCGGGTCCAGCGCGAGCGCGCCTTCGCCATCGTGGACGAGGTCGACAACATCCTCATCGACGAGGCGCGGACCCCGCTGATCATCAGCGGCCAGGCCGAGGAATCGGCCGACATGTACTACACCTTCGCGCGCCTGGTCCCCAAGTTACGGGCGAGGCCCGAGGGCCACGAGGAAGGCGGCGACTTCTTCGTTGACCTCAAGGACCGCGCCGTCTCGCCGACCGAGCAGGGCATCGACAAGATGGAGTCCTGGCTCAAGGTCCCCAACCTGTACGACGCGGACCCTCGCCTCGCGCGCCACTTCGAGCAGGCCCTGCGGGCGCATGCGCTGTACAAGCGCGACCGGGATTACATCGTCAAGGACGGCGAGATCGTCATCGTCGACGAGTTCACGGGTCGCCAGATGCCGGGCCGGCGGTGGAGCGAGGGCCTCCACCAGGCCATCGAGGCCAAGGAAGGCCTGCGGGTGCAGCGCGAGTCCGTGACCCTCGCGACGATCACGTTCCAGAACTACTTCCGCCTCTACGACAAGCTGGCCGGGATGACCGGCACGGCGATGACCGAGGCCGAGGAATTCCACAAGATCTACAAGCTCGAGGTGGTGGCGATCCCGACCCATCGCCCGATGATCCGCGACGACGAGGCGGACCTCGTCTACCGCAACGAGAAGGGCAAGTTCAGCGCCCTGATCGACGAGATCGTCGAGATGCAGGAAGCCGGCCGACCCGTCCTCGTCGGCACGATCTCGGTCGAGAAGTCCGAGATGCTCGCCGAGATGCTCAAGCGCAGGGGCATCAAACACGAGGTCCTCAACGCCAAGTTCCACGAGAAGGAATCGGGCATCGTCGCCCAGGCCGGCCGGACCGGAGCGGTCACGATCGCCACGAACATGGCCGGCCGCGGCACCGACATCCTCCTGGGGGGCAACCCGGCGGGGCTCGCGTCGGAGATCCTGCACCGCCAGGGCCTGAACCCGGCCGAGGTGGACAAGGCGACGTACGCGGCTGCCCTGGAGGAGGCGAGGGCGATCTGCGCCGCGGACCACGAGCGCGTCGTGGCCGCCGGCGGGCTCCACATCATCGGCACCGAGCGCCACGACAGCCGCCGCATCGACAACCAGCTCCGTGGTCGCGCAGGGCGCCAGGGCGACCCGGGCTCATCGCGCTTCTACCTCTCGCTCGAAGACGACCTGATGAAACGGTTCGCGAACGACCGCGTCGCGGGCCTGATGGAGCGCCTCGGGCTCGACGAAGACACCGCGATCGAGTCGCGGATCGTCAGCAAGACGATCGAGAGCGCCCAGACCCGCGTGGAGGGCTTCAACTTCGACATCCGCAAGCGCGTCGTCGAGTTCGACGACGTCATCAACCGCCAGCGCGAGACCATCTACGCGGAGCGGGACAAGGTCCTGCGCAACGAGGACCTCGACGAGACGGTCCAGACGTTCATCGACGACGAACTCGACAGCGTCATGGCCCAATTCGTCGCCGGCGAGGTCGCCGACGACTGGAACATGGAGGGCCTCGCGGCGGCGCTCCGCGCCATGGGCCTCGACGGTGCGGGGGCCAGCGAAGACGAGCTGTGGGAGGTCGGCGGCAGGGACGCCCTCGCAGCGCACCTCACGAACCTCGTGGCCGCCGAGATGGAGCGCCGTGAGCAGCAGGTCGGGACCGAGGACTGGGCCACGGTCCAGCGGTTCGTGCTCCTGCGGACGATCGACGCGCTTTGGGTGGAGCACCTGACCGAACTCGATGACATGCGCCGCGGCATCGGCCTGCGTGGTTACGCCCAGCAGGATCCACTCAACGAGTTCCGCAAGGAAGCCTTCGGGATGTACGAGGAGCTGCGGAACCTGATACGGCACCAGGTCGCGACCACGATCTTGCGCGTCAGCGTCACCCGAGCCGCTCCGCCGGCCCCCGGCCCACAGCCCCTCGTGGCGTCTGGCTCGCTCTCACCGGCTGCGCTTGCCGCACGTGGCGCCGCGCCGGCCGGCGGCACGACGGGCGGCGGCCGCGCCGCCA
>VGPE01000246.1 GCA_016875645.1 Chloroflexota bacterium | reverse complement strand
GCGATCGCAATGGTCACAACGGCCGGACTGACGGCCGCGGCCGCTTCGATGATCGCCCCATTCTGCTCAAGCGTGCTGTCCGGATCGGGAGTCGGCTGCACGGCCGTCTGGTCGGCGACGGGAGCCGCGGTGGGTGCAGCCGCGCGGTCGAGCGCACCCGTCGAGCTGATCGCGAGGTACGTGCCCCCTGCCGCGAGCGTCGCGGAGATCAGCGACGCCGCGAGGACCGCGGCGATCGAGGAACCGCGCCGAGCGGGAGCAGATGGATGCGACGGGCCGGCTGGGGGTGCCGGTTCGAACCAGGCCTGGGGGGTGGCCGGCGGGCTTTCCCATCCGGCACGGGTCCAGCCGGGTCGCGCCGCAGGCGCGGGCGAGTAGCTCCTGGTCGCGTCTGTGCCAGCGTCGGGCCGGAGCGGCGAATCGGCCGGCGGAAGCGGTTGCCAGGCGTCGTTCGATCGGTCGGCGGTCAGCCAGCCACCCATCGTCGGTGTGGGGTTGACGGCCGGAGGCAGCGGCCCGCTCACCTGGTCCGGTGCCGGCCAGGCAGCTGGCGTCACAGCGGGGAACGGTTCCGGGGTGGGCTCCAGGCCCGCCGACTTCGGGTCGTCGCTCATCGGTTGGTTCTGCTGACCGCAGGCATTTCTGGCTGCCGCTGGGGATCGGCAGCGTGGGACACCACGGAGGTTGGCACGACGTCGTTGCGCGCAGGTACGGCGGTCGGTGAAGAATTCGTCACGCTTGCATCGGGTTCCCGCGGCTGCGCGGCCGGGATGGCATCGGAATCACGCGGCGCCGCATCGCGATTCTCCGGCTCCGGGGCCGATCCGACCCGCGGGTCCGCCGGCAGCGAGACCATGAAGCGCGTCCCGGCCCCGACCCGGCTCTCCACGTTGATTCGGCCACCGTGCATGTCCATGACGGACTTGACGATGGCGAGGCCAAGTCCGCTCCCGCTCCCGCGCGCCTCGTTGGAGCGCGAGCCGCGGTAGAACCGGTCGAAGATGTGCGGCAACTCGGTTGCGTCCATGCCGACGCCCGTGTCGCGGACCTCGATCTCCGCGCCGTCGCCTGCGCCACGCAGGCCCACGAACACCGACCCGCTGCGCGGCGTGAACTTGAGGGCGTTGCCCACGAGGTTGCTCACGATCTGCCCGATCCGCTGCGGGTCGTGCCAGACGCGGACCGGCGCCTCGGGCAGCTCCACCTGCAGGTCGACCCCGCGGCGCCGTGCGGCTGCTTCCGCCTGCTCGACCGCCGATTCGATCGCCGCTCGCAGATCGTCGGGCCGCAGGTCCAGGAGCACCAGCCCCGAATCGAGCTTGGAGAGCTCGAGGAGGTTCTGCGCCAGCCAGTCGAGTCGCTCGATCTGCTGGCCGCTCGCCTCGAGGAACTCGTCGCGTGCCACAGGGTCCTCGGCGGCGTGTTCCTTGAGCAGCTCATTGAATGTGCGCAGGGCCGCGATGGGCGTCCGCAGCTCGTGCGAGACATCGGCGAGGAACTCCCGGCTCCGGTCGCGGTCGCGCCGGATGATCTCCACGCTCTCCTGGAGCTGCTCCGCCATCGCGTTGAACTGGGCGGCGAGCTCCGCCACCTCGGCGCCTCCGCGGCGTGCGAGCCGGTCCGGGACGCGGCTCCCGAGCTCGCCTGCGGCGATCCGGCGCGAGGCGTCGGTGAGCTGGCGCAGCGGGGTGGTGAGCCGCCGCGCGAGCAGCAGCGCGAAGACCGCTGCGAGCATCAGGGCGCCTGCCCCGACCGCCGCAAGGAGCCCCGTGACCTCGCGCAGCGTGCTCGCCTTGTAGGTGTAGGGCTCCGAGAGCGTCACCTCGATCGCGTAGGTGAACAGGGGCGACTCCTGGATGATCGACAGCTCGCGCTTCGTGATGCGCTCGCGGGCCTGGCCGGGCTCCGGGCGTGCGGTCAGGGCCGCCGAGAAGACCGCGTCGGGCGCCGGAACGAAGGTCTGCGACCCATCCGGGCCGCGACTCGGCGACCCGAACCGGATCTCCACGTTCGCCTGGGCGATCCGGTCGGCGAGGAACCGCGTGTTCGCCGGGACGGCCAGTTGGGCTCGAACCAGCGGGTCCAGCTCGTTGTCGGCGCCCACCACCGGACGGGCGCCGCTGGCCGTGGTGGCGATCTGGACCACGAAATCCCGGACCGTGGCTGCGCGAACCGTGAGGTCCTGTTGTTCCTGGGTGAAGAAGTAGCCCTCGAGGCTGCGCAGGACCAGGGCCCCCACGAGGACGAGGGTCGCGGCGACCACGACGACGAAGCCCACCGTGAGCCGGACCTGGAACGTGCGAGGCAGCAGGAGCCCGACCAGGCGTCGGGGCCAGGAGGGACGGCGCGGCTCGCGCCGCTCAGCGCTCGGCGAACGCGTATCCGGCTCCTCGGACGGTCAGCACGAACGCGGGGCTCGAGGGATCGTCCTCGATCTTGTCCCGGAGGTGGCTGACGTGGACATTGATCGTCTTCTCGTCCTGATCGAGCGCCTCGTAGTCGCGCAGCAGCTCCAGCAGTTCGCGGCGCGAATACACGCGGCCCGGACGAGCCGCGAGGTGGCGCAGGATCTCGAACTCGGTTGCCGTGAGGCTGATGCGGCGGTTGCCGCGCTGGACCCGGCGGCGCTCGAGGTCGATCAGCAGGTCGCCGTGGCGGATCACCCGCCCGCCGGCGGCACCGGCGAAATCTCCGTACGCACGCCGAAGCAATGCCTTGATCCGGCTCATGAGCTCGCGCAGGCCGAACGGCTTGGTGAGGTAGTCGTCGGCCCCGAGTTCGAGGCCGATCACCTTGTCGACCTCCTCGTCGCGCGCGGTCAGCATCAGGATCGGTGCCTTCGAGCCGCTTGCGCGGAGGCGGCGAAGGACCTCGAACCCGTCGATGCCGGGCAGGCGGACGTCCAGCACGACGAGGTCCGGGGCCTGATTGGACGCGAACGTCAGCCCCTCTTCGCCTGAGCGCGCCACGGCGACCTGGTACCCCTCCTGCTGAAGGGCGTACTGGATGCCGCGCGCCACGGCGAACTCGTCCTCGACGATGAGAATCGTGGCGGCCACGCGCCGATGCTACATCGGGTCCCGCGGGCGGTTCGCCGGCGCCCGTTCCGCGGCCTGCTTGGGCGGGGCCGTCGCGCGACCGTGCTACCCTCGCCACGACGCATCGCGACCACCCCCGGATCCGAACTTCGCCGCGCGCCCGCCGATGCCGACCGTATCGCGCCGCGGCTGCCCCAGACGAGGAACCTCATGGCCACGACCTCCCGCAAGCAGCTCGCCGCCGTCGACCGCACCGTCACCGGCAAGCGCGTCCAGCGCCTCCGGCGCCAGGGCCAGCTGCCGGGCGTCGTCTACGGCCGCGACGTGCCGTCGCGGAACCTGAGCCTCGACGCCCACGAGTTCGAGCTGCTGCGCAAGCACAGCGGGCCGAACACGCTCTTCGACCTCGCGATCGATGGCGGCCGCCCCACTCCGGCGCTGGTCCATGGCGTCCAGGTGCACCCGCTCACGCGCCGACCCGTCCACGTCGACCTTCTCGCCGTCCGCATGACCGACGAGCTGGTGGTCGACGTGCCCGTCTACGTGACGGGCGTCGCCCCGGCGGTGGACAAGGATGGCGGCACGCTCACCCATCTCAATTCGATCCGCGTGCGAGCCCTGCCGGACCACCTGCCGCAGTCGGTGGAGGTGTCGGTCGAGTCGCTCGACGGCTTCGATGCGTCGGTGCACGTGCGCGACCTGTCGCTCCCCTCGGATGTGACGGTCCTCACGGACCCGGACGAGATCGTTGCCAGGGTGCTCGCGCCGCGCGTGGAGGCCGCGCCGGAGGCCGCTCCGGCCGCCGAGGCGGTGGGCGAGGCTGTCGCCGAGGCTGGCGCCCAAGCCGCAGGCGCGGCCGAAAGCTGATCCCCGCCGGAGAGGGCAGGGGCGGAAGGGCATGCGGAAGGCCGCGGCACGTGCAACCCGGGATGGCGCGGCACGCGGATGCGGAACCGACGTTGGGGCTCGCCTGAGCGCTCAGGGCGTTTGATCGGGCACTGCGGCGGCCTCAACAACGCTGCCGATCGGCCA
>VGPE01000245.1 GCA_016875645.1 Chloroflexota bacterium | reverse complement strand
TCGCCCGCCACGGCGTATGGGCCACCGAATTCATCGGGATCAGGTTGACGTGGGCGTGGTCGCCGGCGAGCAGTGCCGCTATCGCGCGCGCATCGTCCGCTGTGTCGTTGATGCCGTCGATCAGCGTCACCTCGTAGGAGATCCGCCGACCTGTGCTGCGGGCATGCTCACGGGCCGCCTCGACGACCGCGGCAACCGGCCAGCGCCGGTTGAGGGGGACCAGGACATCGCGCAGCGGATCGCGTGCGGCGTGGAGCGACACGGCAAGGGTGAACTGGGGACCGAGGGCGGTGAGCCGCCGGATGCCCGGCACCACGCCGCTGGTGGACACGGTCACGTGCCGCGCCCCGAGGCCGAAGCGCTCCGAGTCGGCGAGGGCGCTGACGGCCTCGAGCACCGGGTCGAGGTTGAGCAGCGGCTCGCCCATGCCCATGAAGACGACGTTGGTCAGCCGCCGCCCGGCGTCCGCGAGCGCACGCGCGGCCTCGCGCACCTGGTCGAGGATCTCGGCCGTCTCGAGGTCTCGTCCGAACCCGAGTTCGCCGGTTGCGCAGAACGGGCAGCCGACCGCGCAGCCGGCCTGACTCGAGATGCACAACGTGTTCCGTTCGCGCTGGCGCAGCGCCGACCGGGCCGGGTAGCGCATCAGCACCGATTCGATCAGCTGGCCGTCGGACAGGCGGTGCAGTCGCTTTTCGGTGAGGCCGCCGTCCGCGATCCGCAACTCGGTCTCGGTGATCGTGGTGAGGCGCAGGTCCCGTGCGAGCGCGTCGCGGAGCGCGCGCGGCAGCGTGCTGATCTCGCCGGTTGAGCGGACCAGCGCGCGCCAGACCGCGTCCTCGACCTGCCGGGTGCGGTAGACGGGCTCGCCCTGGGCAGCGAGCCACGCTGCCAGCGCCTCGCGAGACAGCCCCGAGACGCCTGGACGCGGGTCGCGTTCGGGAACGTCGGCACGCGGCATCGACAGGATGGGCAGCGCGGCCCGCGCGGGAGCGGTCATGACCGGATTATCCGTCACGAAGGCCCGGGCGCCCGCGGAGAAGGTCGGCGCCGGACATGCGACGGCCGCCGGCGGGCTGCACCTCGAGCAGCTCGAGCAGGCCGTCGACGGTGACGAGCGCAAGCCCGCCGCCGAGGGCGACCAGGCGACCCGGCTGGCCGTCACCGCGGA
Organism: Chloroflexota bacterium; assembly: GCA_016875645.1. Taxonomy (GTDB): domain Bacteria; phylum Chloroflexota; class Limnocylindria; order Limnocylindrales; family CSP1-4; genus VGPE01. The sequence continues at coordinate 2,919 of VGPE01000245.1, read as the reverse complement.
TGGGTCGGGCCCGCCACACGGTCAGACGGCCGGCGTCCGTCTCGAGCCACGACCCTGGCCAGGGCTGATAGGCGCGCACCTGGCGCGCAAGCTGGGCAGCTGGCCGTGCGGGATCCAGCAGGCCATCCGAGCGCCGAAGCGGGCGGGTCAGCGTGGCGCCCTCCATGGGTTGCGGACGCGGAGCGACCTGCCGACCGATCCAGGGCCCCAGCATGTCGAGGAGCAGGTCTGCGCCGATCTCGGCCAGCTGGGCCTCGAGCTCGGGCGCCGTCTCGGTCCCCGCCAGCGGTACTGCTCGCGCCGCAACGATGGGTCCCGTATCGAGGCCGGCGTCCATCTGCATCAGCGTCACGCCCGTGCCCTCATCCCCGGCGAGGATCGCGGCGGGCACCGGCGTCGCGCCGCGATGACGGGGCAGGAGGGACGGATGCAGGTTGAGGGCACCGAGCGGGGCCGCGAGCAGCGCGGCCGGCACGATCTGGCCGTAATCCGCGAGGACGACGAGCTCCGGAGCGAGGTCGTGCACAGACGCGATCGCGTCGGGGTCGCGCAATCGGTCGGGCGTCAGGATGGGCGCGAGGCCGGCTTGGGCGGCCGCCTCGTGCACCGGCGACTGACGGGGTCGGCCGCCCCGTCCCGAAGGTCGAGGCGGCGCGGTGACGACGCCGACCAGCGCGACCAGGTCGGGTCGTACGATCAGCGCCTGCAGAGCGGGAACCGCGAATGAGCCCGTCCCGATGAAGACCGTGCGAGGCCGGTTCCGCTGCGCCATGTCAGGCGAGGGCGCGCTCAGCCTCCGCGATCTCCTCGGACTCCTCGTCGTCGCGGCCCCCGCGTCCAACCGGGATGAGCTCATCCATGGAGTCGAGGTAGTCGATGTAGAGCTTGCCCTCGAGGTGGTCCAGCTCGTGCTGGAGCGCCCGCGACAGGAGGCCTGCGCCGTTGACCTTGATCTTGCGACCGTGACGGTTCTGGGCCACCACCCAGACCTGCTCGCGGCGGGTGACGTAGGCAACGTACCCCGGGATCGACAGACAGCCCTCGAGGTCGCGGTCATCGCCGGTCGCCCGGACGATGCGCGGGTTGACCAGCTCGTGCAGCTGGCCCTCCACTTCGATGACGCACGCCTGCAGCGCCTCGCCAAGCTGCGGCGCGGCCAGGCCGACGCCGGGGGCGTGACGCATCGAATCGGTCAGATCGTCGAGGAGCTCGTGGAGGTACTTCCCGAAGCTGTCCACCGGAAGGCCCTTGAGCCGCAGCCGGGGGTCGCCAAGGAGAACAATCGGTTTCACACTCATGGCCTGCGAGTATATGGGTCGCCGCCGATGCGGTCCGCTACAGCGTCGTCTCCGGGTCGACGTCAACAGCCCACGGGGCGTCCAGTCCGCCGTCGAGCAGGGTCGCGGGCTCGGCACCGCGGAGGAGGATGTTCCAGCGCCAGCGGCCGGCACGTCGGGCGACGTAGGCAGGGGCCGGACCGACCACGGCCACGTCGGAGCCGCGCTCGCGAGCGCGTGCGGTCAGGCGTTCGGCCATTTCGCGGGCCGCCGTCTCCGCCGCAGCGGGATCCTCGTCGGCGACGGTCATCTTCACGAGGCGTGCGAACGGGGGAGCCCGGAACCGGCGTCGCGCGTCGAGTTCGCGCGCGTAGAAAGCCTCTCGGTCGCCCTTGACCGCCGCCCGGATGGCGGGGTGCTCCGGCTGGTAGGTCTGCACGATGGCCCGGCCCCGGCGCTCACCCCGGCCCGCCCGGCCGATCGCCTGAACCAGCAGCTGATACGTCCGCTCCGCGGCGCGCTCGTCCGGCAGGTTGAGCGCCACGTCCGCCGACACGATCCCCACCAGTGTGACCTCGGGGACATCGAGGCTCTTCGCCACGAGGCTCGTCCCCACCAGCACGTCGAGGCGGCCGCCCGCGAATGCATCGAGCACTCGCGTCGCGGCGTCCCGGCGCTCGACCACGTCGCGGTCCAGTCGTCCCACCCGCAGCCGGGGGAAACGCTGGCGCAGCTCACGCTCCACGCGCTCCGTGCCACCGCCGAGATAGCGGATTCGTGGCGAGCGGCAGGCCGGGCAGCGCGTGGCGGCCGGTGCGGCCCGCCCGCAGTGGTGGCAGCGCAACGTGCCGCCGGCCTGGTGGAAGACCAGGGGCTTGCCGCAGTCGGGGCACTCCTGGACGTGGCCGCAGTCGCGGCACATCACCACTGACGCCGCACCCCGGCGATTGATCAACAGGATCGCGCGAGCGCCGCCGCGGACGTCGAGATCGGCAAGCGCCTCGGCCAGATCCGCCGACAGCAGCGAGCGATTGCCCGCGGCCAGTTCCGCACGGAGGTCGACGAGCGTGATCGATGGGAGTTCGCCTGCAGCCCGCGCTGGCAATCGGACATGCCGGTACTCGCCGGCGCGCGCGCGGCCGTCCGTCTCGACGGCCGGAGTGGCGCTGCCGAGCACGACGGCGGCGCCGGCAATCCGGCCCAGCGCCAGCGCCGTGTCGCGCGCCTGGAGCCGCGGGGTCCGGTCGCTCTTGTAGGCCGACTCGTGCTCCTCGTCGACCACGATGACGCCCGGGTCGCGCAACGGCGCGAGCACCGCCAGGCGGGTTCCCACGACCACGTCCACGCGACCCTCGCGAATGCGGCGCCACGTATCGAGTCGCTCCCCGTCCGGCAGGCCGGAGTGCACCAGGGCGACTGTGGCACGCAGGTCCGAGCGGATCCGGTCGACCAGCGGCGTCGCAAGGGCAATCTCGGGGACGAGGACCAGCGCCGATCGCCCCGCCTCGAGCGCCGCGGCGACCACTTCGACGTAGACGGTCGTCCGGCCGCCGCCGGTCACCCCATCGACGAGCAGTGGCGTCGCGTCCCGAGCCGCAATCGCACGCCGGATGACCTCCACGGCCTCGGCCTGGGCCGGCAG
>VGPE01000244.1 GCA_016875645.1 Chloroflexota bacterium | reverse complement strand
CAGGTGCCCAACTGCTGACAGGCTGTCGGCAGCGAGAAGGCCGTGCTGGTGCAGGTACCTGTCGGCGTCAGGCGATAGCCTGGTGCGCAGAACGGGACGGGGGCGGTGATCGCGTCTCGCGGGATCACCTGGCCGATATCGGCTGCAAGGGCCGCAGGCCCGACCGACAGCACCGCCCAGACGAGAGCCGCGCCGATGGCCAAGAGCAGAGGTGTCGGCCTGCGCCGTCGGTGTGGCGGAGCCGCCACGGCCGGAGTCTCGTCCGCCACGGCAGGGACTGGCGGATCAGCGTCGTGGCGGGCGGGAGGCGGTTCTGCATGGAGGTGCCGGGCGGGGGCAGCAGGAGGGCCGTCCAGATGCATGGTGCGTGCGCTCGGCTGCACGCGCACGGCCGGCGGCGCATCCACGTGGGGAACGGGTGGCCGTGCAGTCGGCGCCGGCCGCCCCAAGGCCCACCGGACACCGGAGACGAGCAGGAACAGCACGTACACGAACGCCGCGAAGATCAGCGCGGCAATGGCGCCGGGTATCAGCGCTTCCGGGTAGAACCACGGCGGGCCGGCATCGACGACGTCCTGTAGGCACTGCCCCATCGACGCACAGAAGGGAGCGCCAGCCGACCCAACGTATCCGTAGACGAACCCGAACCCGGCCATGGCGACAGCGACAACCCTCCACGGCCTGGTCATCCGGGGGATCGCGATGTCAGCCATGCCGTCGAGTATCCCTGTTCGCCTGCGGTCCGCCAGTCCCTGAAGGTCCCGGGACATGAGAAGACCGGCCAGCGTGGGGGGAGACGCCGGCCGGTGCGAGGCGAAGGCTAACAGGCTGGGCTCGCCCGGGATGGGTCACTCTGGGCCGGACGTACCGACCGTGACCCGCCTACACTTGGGCCATGTCCACGATCGGCGGCTACGCGCTCTGGCTCGGCATCGTGGCGACGCACCCGGCCGGCGAAGGTGGATGACAACACCCGACAGGTCATCATTGCCGTCGCGACCATCCTGGGCGGGCTGCTGACCGGCGTCCTGGTCGCCCGGCTAGGGTTCAACTACACCCGGCGCATGGAGACGGAGCGATGGGCTCGCGAGGATCGGCACCGGCACCGGGCTGAGAAGGTCGCCGCCTACTCGGCGTTCCTCGCGGCGATGGAGGAGAAGATCGACGGCCTGATCGGGGACATGAACCTCGCGAGGGCGGGCACGCAGCGGGACGAGGAGCAGGAGACGGCCGATCCGAGCGCCCCGCTCCAGACGATCGCGATCCTCGCCCCGCCACCCGTCGTCGGGGCGGCGCAGGCGTACTACGACTACTCGGTCATGTTCGGCCTGAACGTCCTCAGCCGGCAGGTACAGAACATGGGCCTGGACACGGAGCGCGAGGTGCCCGACTTCGACGCCGACGAGTACAACCGGCTGAAGGACGCCGCCACCGAGGCGATGCACGCCGACCTCGCGTGACGTGCACGACCACAGCAACCTACTATGCCGGTTCCGGGTCCATGCCCACGCTCGGGGGTAACGCGGTTGGAGGCATGCTGTTGGTCGTAGGTTCGAGTCCTACCGCCGGAGCCATCCCTGCCACATGGACCGTGACGGGGTGGCTGGCTGCGCCCAGGATGAGCCTGCGTCCCCTGATCCGTGGCTCACCGTCCGAGCGACACGGATCCCGCAGGGAGAACCGCGATGACAACGAAGAGCCTGGATAGCCTGGACATCATGTCGGCCGCCCGATCGAACGACTTCTTCCGCCGCGAGGTCCTGACCGGCGAGCACGAGCAGGTCGTGGTGATGACCATCCCGGCCAGGGACGAGATCGGCATGGAGACGCATCCCGACACCGACCAGGTGCTGGTCCTGGTCGAGGGAACGGCGGAGGCCTCGCTCGACGGGAGGACCTCAAGGCTCGAGGCCGGCGACCTCGTCTTGGTCCACGCCGGCGTCCGCCACAACGTCACGAATGCGGGCACGGCCCCGCTGCGCCTGATCACGATCTACGCCCCGCCCCATCACAGGCCCGGGACGGTCCATCGGACGAAGGCCGAGGCCGAAGCCGCCGAGGGCTGAACGCAGCGTGGGGATCAGCCCGCGCGCTTGATCGGCCGGACGAAGGCAAGCAGCACCAGCCCGGCCAGCGCGCACGCCGCCGCGAACCAGAATGGTGCCGCCTGGCCGACGCCGTCCCACAGGAGCCCGGCCACGACCGACGCGGGCAGGATGGCCAGACCGACGCCGGCGTTGAGGATCCCGTACGCCGTCGCCCGACGTTCCGGCCGGGCGAGGTCAGCCACGAGGGCTCGCCCGGCACCTTCGTTGACCCCGTAATAGGCGCCGTAGAGGAGCCAGAGCGGCAGGACCGCACCCGGCCCGCCCGCCACCGCGAATCCCACGTACGTCACGGCGTAGAGGCCCCAGGCGAGCGCGATCAGCCGCCGCCGCCCGATCCGGTCCGAGAGCGCGCCGACCGGCCAGGCGATCGCGCTGTTGACCAGGTTGAAGGCGATCACCACCAGCAGCAGGTCGCGGACCGTGACACCGAGAGACTGCGAACGGATGGCGAGGAAGGCGTCCGACGAGTTGCCGAGCGTGAAGATGCCGGTCGCTGCGACGAAGACCCAATAGGCGGCGGGGAAGCCGCGCAGGTCGCGCACGACGCCGGCTCCCGAATCGAGCCGACGGGCGCCCGCGCCCGAGGACGCATGAACGGGCCGCCGAATTGGCACGTCCCGCACTCCGACGACGATCACCAGCAGGGCAAGCACGCCCGGCACCAGCGCGGCCAGGGCCAGCAGGCGGAATGTCTCGGCCGAGAGGAGCGCCGCGTCGCCCTGGGCCAGTTCGATGATGACGGCAGCCAGCGCCACGCCGATCACGGCCCCGAGCGTGTCCATCGCGCGGTGCAGGCCGAAGGCTCGTCCGCGCATATCCGGCGGCGTCGAATCCGCGATCAGCGCGTCCCGCGGCGCGGTCCGGATGCCCTTGCCGATCCGGTCGGCGACCCGCGCCAGCAGGACGATCGGCCACGCGGCCGCCACGAGATACAGCGCCTTCGCGGCAACGGAGGTCGAGTAGCCCGTGCCAACCAGGATCTTGCGCCGCGCGAAGCGGTCCGAGATGGCCCCGGAGCCGAGCTTGACGAACGCAGCGACGCCTTCGGCGATCCCCTCGACGATCCCGATGACGGTGGGCGTTGCAGCCAGGACGTTCGCCAGGAACAGCGGAATGACGTAGACGAGCAGTTCGCTCGAAACGTCGGTCAGCAGGCTGACCAGTCCCAGGACGACGACGTTGCGGGTGATCCCGCGCAGCAGCGACCCGGAAGGCGATGCCACTCAGGCTCGTCCGGCGAGCTCCGGATCGTCCGGGTCGCGGCGCCGGAGCCCCAGCTCCGACAGACGCTCGAACCCCGCGTCCGGCGTGACGATCTCCGAGATGCCCTCGTGAAGGCACGTCGCGGCGTGGACGAGGTCGCGGGCCGCCAAGGTCGGATAGTGCGCGATGAGGTCCGGCATCCGGCGCATCACCGCATGCGTGACGGGGAGGACCGGCGCGAACAGATCGAGCGCGTCGCGCGCCATCGCGGCACCGATGTCGGGCCGTCGCAGCGCGGTGAATCGATGCAGGACTTCCTGGATGACCTCGACCGAGGTCACGGCGTCGAGGCGCTGGTCGGCGATCCGCCGGAGGACCCGTTGACATGGTGCCCGCAGCGGATGGTCCCTGCTACCGGCGTACATGATCACTGCGGTGTCGACAAAGAGCGTCACCGCGAGCGATCGACCCCCTCCGCGATCTCCGCCTTCATCTGCGCCCAGTCGGCGACGGGTGCCTCGAGCGAGAACAGCGACGCGAGCACCTCATCTGCCGGACGACGGCGCCCGAGCGTGTAGGCGTCGATCGCGGCGCGGATCACCGCCCCGATGGAGCGGCGCTCCTGTGCGGCGATCCGCTCCAGTCGTTCGCGCTGGGCGCGCGTGAGCAGGACCTGCATCCGCTCATCCAACATGTGCAGATCATACCATGTGACGGTCTGGCGGCCGAGGCTCGGTCAGGCGCCGCGAGTCCGGTCCAGGATGTCGCCGATGGTCAAGGCGCCGACGCGATCGGGGACGTTGCCGCGCAGGCGGGCCAGCGGTCCG
>VGPE01000243.1 GCA_016875645.1 Chloroflexota bacterium | reverse complement strand
TTTCCTCAGAACGGTACCGAGTGACCGGGAGGCGGTGGCACCCAGGCGCAGGTGACCGGGAGGCGGTGGCATCTGGCCCTCTGGGCGTGACGGGCAGGGCCATCCCCCACGCGAAGCTTCGCGGGCGCAGCCCGATGGGGCCGCGGATCACGCCCTCGGCGGGATTCGGGCGCCGATGCGCCGGCCACTCCGTCGATCAACGGCGCGAAGGCGACAGCCGAGCGCCGTGAGCGTGACTCCGGGCATGTTGCGATGCTCGGGCGATGCCAGCGTGGTGCCGTCGCCCGCCGCGCGAGCGGCTGACGCCCGCGGCCACACCTCAGCGACGAGCACGATCGCGAGGCGGTGAGGGTCAGCGGTGCCGCACTGGGGGCCGCGGGGACCGCCCCGCGGATCGTCCATCGCCGCCGTGCACGGAATCGATCGGGTGACCTTCCGCTGATCCCGCTGGTACTTTCGGCAACATCGTCCGGGCGGGCCCCGACGTCTAGTCTTCGATTCGTGATGCGCCTGCTGGCCGGACTGGGCTTTCTCAGTCCGTTCGTTCTCGCCGCTCTGGGCCTCGGAATGCAGAGCGGCTTCTTTGCGCGCTACGGCGAGGACGGCGTCCACCTCGCGCTTGTCGGACTCGGCGCGCTGACCGGGCTCACCACGACGTCCCTCGTCATCTGGCTCTACATGCGCCTGTGGTTCGGGCGCCTGATCCGGGCAACGGAGAAGATCGCCGAGGGCAACCTCGATGTGCGCGTGATGGAGCGCGGCGGCGGCCTCGACGGCCGCCTGGCGAAGGCCATCAACGGGATCGCGTCACTGGTCGCCGAACGGACCGAATCGGCCACGGTCGACAAGCTGACCGGCGTCGCCAACCGCCAGCAGCTGCTCGCGGGCCTGTTCTCCGAGGTCGAGCGCGCCAGCCGGTACAACCGGCCGTTTTCGGTCGCGTTCGTGGACATCGACCACTTCAAGCAGGTGAACGACACCTACGGCCACGCGGCCGGTGACATCGTCCTCCGCGGCGTTGCCCAGACCATCGCCAACAACCTGCGCAGCACCGACCTCATCGGCCGCTACGGCGGCGAGGAGTTCATGCTCCTCCTGTCGGAGACCACCGCCGAGGACGCGGCCGTCCTGTCCGAGAAGCTGCGCAACATGGTCCAGCGCCAGCGCTTCAACGTGGACGGCAACCCCGCCCTCAACGTCACCGTGTCAATCGGCATTGCCGGCGGCCAGGGCCCGGCCCTGCGCGTCGACTCGCTGGCCCGAGACGCAGACGCCGCCATGTACTCCGCCAAGTCGCTGGGCCGCAACCAGGTCTACGTCTTTGCCGAGCCCGACGACGACGCGCGCATCCCGCGCGCACCGATCAGCCCGGCCGGTCGCGAGATCGCCCGCCAGGTCGGCCGGATCGCGCGCGAGGCCGCCCAGAGCGCCCTCACGGCGCTCATCACCCCGGGCCCGCACTCCAACGGGCAGCCGTCGGCGATGATCGCCTCGATCGCGATCCGGATGGCGCGTCACCTCGACCTGCCCGAGGCGGAGACCGAGCGGCTGCGCGTTGCCTCGCTCCTCCACGACGTGGGCAAGGTGGCGGTGCCCGACGAGATCCTCGAAAAGCCGACCGCGCTGACGTCGGCCGAGTGGCGAACAGTGGTCCAGCACCCACGGATCGGCCAGGTGATCATCGAGCAGGCGACCTCATTCAAGGACGCCGTGCCCATCTTCCTGCACCATCACGAGCGCTACGGCGGCCACGGCTATCCGTTCGGGCTGCGCGGCAACGACATTCCACTGGGCGCGCGGATCATTGCCATTGCCGATGCCTACGACGCGATGACGCACGACCGCCCGTACAAGCGAGCCGTCAGCCACGACATGGCGATCAAGGAGCTGCGCCGCCACGCCGGCACCCAGTTCGACCCGGAGCTGGTCAACGTCTTCTGCGAGCTGTTCGCAAGCAGCCCGCCGCAGATGGATCCGGCCGCGATCGCGCCGCAGACCCCCCTGACACTGCACCATCGCCGACTGCGCCCCGACGATGACGAAAACGTCGCCTACTTCGACGAGGGCGAGGTCGCGGCGAGCTGAAGCTCCGCCCGGCCGCCGATCGCGATCCGGCGCCGATCGGTCACGGCCGACGCCCATCGACAATTCGATCGCGGACGGGCGTCCCGCCTGACGCCCGCGCACGACCCAGTCGATGAGCGATGTCGCCACGGCGCCCAACCGACGAAGGAAGAGATCCCGAGTCGTCCGTAGGCGTCAGGGCTGACGACTCCGGAGGACGGCGTCGGGATCACCCGCGAGCTGCAGCGCATAGACACCCAGGGTCTTCCCGGGCACCAGCACGTCCCGCTCCCACGCCAGTCCGATCTTCGCCGCTACGCGCTTCGATGCGTGGTTGCGCGGGTCGATCAGGGCGACCACCCGGGGCAGGCTGGCCACGTCGCGCGCGAAGGCGACGCACGCCGCGGCCGCCTCGGTTGCGAGACCGCGGCCCCAGAACTCCGAGCGCAGCTGGTAGGCCACCTCGATCTCGGTTGAGCCCGCGAAGACCTGCTGCGTCAGCCCGCACTCGCCGACGAAGGCGCCGGTTGCCCGCTCGGTGACGATCCACAGCCCGAAGCCGCGCTCGACGTACCTGCGCCGGTTGCGCTCGATCCAGGCACGCACCTCGTCGCGGGTGCACGGGCGCGGGTTGACCCACACGACGGCTGGGTCGCCGAGCAGGCCGAACATGGCGTCGAGGTCGTCCGCCGCCATCTCGCGGAAAGCGAGACGGTCGGTCGGCGGCGGGACGGCCACTCAGGGTCGCGCCCCTAGTCGCGCAACGAGGGCGGACGGCCGGCCAGCTCGTCCTGCGGCAGCGGCATCCGCCACGAGTAGCCGGCCATGATCTCGTGGTCGGACGCCGCCGACCGGGCTCGGGCGTACTGCGTCAGCGGCAGGTGGTAGTGCACCTCGGCGTTCATCCGGATGAAACCCTCGCCGTAGGCCACCGCGCCGCCGCCGAACGCGCCGTCACCATTCTCGGTCCGCTTGCGGTTGTAGGCGCCGTTGTAGCCCTGGCTGACGAGGCACTCCATCGCCGCGAACTTGCGGTCCATGACGTCGGTGATGTCCACGAAGACGTCGTTGGTGTAGCCGCCCCGCGCGTCCCACAGGCCGTTTCGTACGGATGCCGCGCCCTGGCCGAAGAAGAACACCTGGCCGACCCGGACCGGCGGGTGGCGATCGCCGGGGTCCACGCCGCCGGCGGCGCCCAGGGCGTGCATCACGATCTGGCCGGCGGCTGCGTGCGGGTTGCCGACCGCGCTCCCCTCGTACGGGTAGTGGGTGAGCAGGATGTCCGGCCGGAGCTCGCGCAGCAGGCGGGCGACCTGGCGGATGATGTCGCGCTCCACCAGCAGGATGGAGTCGTCCACGCCCAGGAAGCGGACGTCCCGGACGCCGAGGATCTCGCACGCACGCCGGACCTCGTCGGCCTTGACGTCCGAGCGCTCGACGATCAGGCCCGCCAGCTCGGCCGCCTCCGGGATCTCCGCGCGGTGCGCCATCTCGTCGCTGATGACCTTGTCGTGGACGCGCGCGCCGTGGGTCAGGCAGACGGCGGTGACGATGTCGCCGCGGGCGGCGTGGTGCGCCATCGTGCCCGCGCTCTGGTCAAACGTGTCGGCCGGGTGGGCGCCGATGGAGACGATGCGCAGGGGCTCGGACACGGCAGGACCGTCCCTTCTGGTCGGGCGGAGGGCGCAGGGATGACGCATCCGAGGATAGCGACCGACGGTCGCGGCCGAGTGAGCCGCGGTGCAGTCGCAGCTACGTGGCGGTGCAGGGCTGCTCGCTAGGGTGTGCACGTCACCCGCCGCAGATGCAGGGCCGGGACCGGCGCAGCCGGCCGGCCGGAGAAGGAGTCGGGACCGTGAACAAGGTCCTCCTGACGGGTCGCCTCACGCGCGACCCCGAGATGCGCCAGCTGGCCAGCGGCAAGTCGGTCACGACGTTCAGCGTCGCGACCAACGAGTACCGAACGGGCCAGGAGAAGTCCGAGTACCACAACGTCGTGACGTGGGACCGGCTGGCCCAGATCTGCGCCCAGTTCCTCGGCAAGGGCCAGCAGGTCGCCGTCGAAGGGCGCCTGCAGACGCGCTCCTGGGACGACGATCAGGGCAAG
>VGPE01000242.1 GCA_016875645.1 Chloroflexota bacterium | reverse complement strand
GCCTGCTGATCACAGCGGGGGGGACGGGAGGTCACATCTACCCGGCTCTCGCCGTCGCGCAGTCGCTCCGGGCACAGCCGGACGCGCCTGAGCTCGCCTGGGTCGGCGGCCACCGGGGCCTCGAGGCCCAGCTGGTCCGCGACGCCGCGCCCGACGTCCCCCTGCGACGGCTGCTGCTCCGCTCGCTGCGATCTGTCGACCGCTCGGTTCACACGATCGCCGACCCCGCGCGCCTCGCGCTCTCGGTCCCGCAGGCGTTCGCGATCCTCGCGCGGGAGCGACCCGACGCCATCTTCACGACCGGCGGGTACGTGGCGATCCCGGTGCTCCTCGCTGCCGCGCCGCTGCGCATTCCGGTCGTGCTCTGGGAGGGCAACGTCATCCCGGGCCGCAGCGTGCGCGCCGTTGCCCGGTTCGCGGGGCGGCTGGCCGTGAGCTTCGAGGCCACGTGCGTCGACCTCGGGCGAAGCGGGTCCTGCTACGTGACCGGCACGCCGATCCGGGACGTGAGCCGCATCGACCGTTTGGCGGCGCGGGGCCAGCTCGACCTCGGACCGACCGACCGGATGATGCTGATCTTCGGTGGCAGCCAGGCCGTGCGCCGGTTCAACGCAGCGGTGTCAGACGCCCTCGGGCGGCTCGTGGAGCGCGTCCACGTCCTTCACGTGGCCGGCGACGCGGGCTATCCGGCAGCGCTCGCGGACCGCGAACGGCTGCCGGAGGAACTTCGGGCGCGGTACCGGCCGCACCCGTTCCTGCGCGAGGACATGCTCACGGCGCTCGCGGCCGCAGACCTCGTCGTGGGCCGCGCCGGCTCGTCCACGCTCGCCGAGGTCACGGCTCTCGGCCTGCCGATGGTGGTCGTGCCGTACCCGCACGCGGCTGGGCACCAGCGGGCCAACGCCCGCGTGCTGGTGGAAGCGGGTGGCGCACGCTTCGTCGAGGACGAGGATTTCGATGCCGCGGCCCTGCTCGATGCGGCGGGGATTCTCGAGGACCCAGCGCTCCATGCGCGGATGAGTGCGGCATCCCGATCGCTGGGCCGGCCGGGGGCGGCCGACGCGGTTGCTGAGCTCATCATCGGGGCAGCGATGCGACGGCCGTTGCCGGACCCGGCGGTGATCGAGCACCGCTCGCGGACCGCCGCGTGAGCGACGGCGCGACGACGGCCGCCGGCCCGCCCGGGGACGCCGCGCCCGAAGCGGCCGGCACCGAACCGACCGCCCGTGGACCGGCCGCCACGTTCGATCCGCTTGCTGTCGGCACCGAGATCCAGCGGCGCCTCGGTGTCAAGACGTCCCGCCTCGAGCCGCTCGCGCGCTTCACGACGATGCGTGTGGGTGGCCCCGCGGACCTGTTCGCTGTGGCCCATAACGCCTTCGAGTTACGTGGCCTCGCAAAGTTCGCTCGCTCGCGCGGGATCCCCCTCACGATCCTGGGGCGTGGCAGCAACGTGGTCATCAGCGATGCCGGCATCCGCGGGCTCACGGTCCAGAATCGCGCCGAGAGCCTGCGGGTCAGCGCAGAAGATGGGACCGCGACGGCCGAATCGGGCGTCCCGATGGCCCGACTGGCCACGGAGACGCAACTGGCAGGGTTGACGGGCCTCGAGTTCGGACTTGCCATCCCGGGCTCGGTGGGCGGGGCCGTCTGGGCCAACGCGGGGGCGCACGAGGCGGAGATCGCGTCGGTGCTGACGTCGGTATCGGTGCTGCCGCCCGACGGCACCGAGGTCGCCATGACGAAGGCCGAGCTGCGACTCGGCTACCGCGACAGTCGCTTCAAGCAGCAGTCCGAACCTCAGGAACTGGTCATCGCAGCGTCCTTCCGGCTGCAGCCGGCCTCGGCGGAGGAGATCCGGGCGCGCCTAGACGACATCCGGCGCTGGCGGCAGACCCACCAGCCACTGGGGATCCCGAGCGCTGGCAGCTTCTTCCGGAACCCGCCGGCCGAGGCGTCGGGTGGTCGCTCGGCCGGCGCGCTGATCGACCAGGCCGGTCTCAAGGGCACAAGGGTCGGCGGCGCGAGCGTGAGCCCCAAGCATGCCAACTTCCTGGTCAACGACCAGAAAGGGACCGCGGCCGACGTTCGCCGCCTTGGTGATCTGGTTCGGCGGGACGTGCATGAGCGGTTCGGCGTCCGACTCGAGCACGAGGTCGTCTTCCTCGGCGACTGGTCGGGCTGGAAGGAGGACGCGGCGTGACCGCGGCCCAGCGCGACTCGCGCGAGATGGTCGCAGCCCTGCCGCCGATCGTCGTTCTCATCGGCGGCCCGTCCGCCGAGCATGACGTCTCCATCGTGTCCGGGACCGCCATCGCGGACGCCCTGGTCGAGCGCGGCGCGCGCCTTCGAACCGTGCTAATCGACCTCGACGGGCGCTGGTGGTGGCTGCCGGCCGGGCATCGGCGCGGCGAGTTGCCGCCTCCGGCCTACGATGACCCGGTCGCTCTCGGCGCCGAAGGGCCCCTCACGGTCGGCGCTGCGCTTGATCGCCTCGCTGCCCAGCGGCCGGCGCCGGTCGTCTTCATCGCGCTCCACGGTCCGTTCGGCGAGGATGGGACGGTCCAGGCGCTGCTCGAGGCGGCCGGCGTCGCGTACACCGGGGCGGGGGTGGCCGCGTCGGCGATCGGGATGGACAAGTCGCGGTTCAAGCGCCTCGCTCAGGCCCTCGGGCTGCCCGTCGTGGAGTGGCGAGACGTCACGGCCGCGCGCTGGTCCGCCGACCGGGCCGGTGTCCTCGTCGAATTGGAGGCCTTTGCCGCCGGACTCGGCGACCGCGAAGCCGCGCTCATGGTCAAGCCCGCGCACCTCGGCTCCTCGGTCGGCATGTCCATCGCACATCGCGCCGCGGAACGCCCCGCCGCGCTCGACGAGGCCTTCCGCTACGACAGCCTCGCGCTCGTGGAGCGGTACCTCGTGCGGCCGCGGGAGCTGGAGGTTTCGGTCCTGGGCAACGACCCCGCGCACATCGAGGAGTTCGGGCCGGGCGAGGTCCTGAGCGGCCGCGAGTTCTACGACTACGTCGCCAAGTACACGCCAGGGCTGTCGGAGACGATGATCCGCGCGGAACTCGATCCGCGCCAGCGGGGCCTCATCCTCAAGTACGCCCGTGATGCGTACCGCGCTGCCGGCGTGGAGGGCTTCGCCCGTGTCGATTTCCTGATGGCGGGCGATCGGATCTACCTTTCCGAGATCAACACGATCCCGGGCTTCACGCCGATCAGCCTCTTTCCCAGGCTGCCTGGCGCCTCCGGCCTCACATTCGCGGATGTCTGCCTCCGGGTGGTTGAACTCGCGCTGGAGCGCCACGCCGGGCGCCGGGCGGGGCGTCTTCGATCGGCGGACCTCCCGCGCGGGAAGTCGGCGTGAGCCCCTCGACCCCTTCGGAACTGCTCGCGCGCCGGGCCGCCGCTCGCGGGCCTGGCCGGACGCGGGGCCGGATCCGGCGCGCATCGGCCGGGCTGACGCCCCTGCGCGCCGGTGCGGCGCTCGTGATGCTGCTCGCGGCGCTGGGCGTGTACGGTGTTGGCGCCTCGCCCGCTTTCGCGTTCACGACCCTGACCGTCGACGTCGCCGAGCGAGGCCTGGTGGACGCGAGCGTCGTGCTGGCCCGCCTCGGGCTCGACGAGTCCCGGCCCAACCTGTTCCTGCTCGACACCGAGGCCCTCGAGGCCAGCCTGCGCGGGCTGGCCGCCGTGACCGACGCCGAGGTGACGGTGCAGTTGCCGGACACGGTGGCCGTAAGGATCGTCGAGCGGGAGCCGATCCTCGTCTGGGCGGTCGGCCAGAAGCGGCTGCTCGTGGATCGCGACGGCGGCATCTTCAGCGCCACGGCCGGGGCGCGCGGGCAGGGCCTGCCGATGATCATCGACCAGCGGACAGTGTCGGCACCGTTGGACCTGGGAGGGCGCGTGCCTGCGGTCGACCTCGACGCCGCGACGCGCTTCGCGTCGCTCACGCCGCGCGACATCGGCAGCCGGGCCACGGGGTTCACGATCGTGATCGGCGACGAGACGGGCTACGAACTGCGGCCCGATGGCGCCGGCTGGGTCGCGGAATTCGGCTTCTACACGCCGACCCTTCGGACACCGGAGCTCATCCCTGGCCAGGTGCGCCTGCTGCGCAGCCTGTTGGCCGGGCGCGAGGATTCGGTCTCGCGAGTGACGCTCGCCGACGACCGCAACG
>VGPE01000241.1 GCA_016875645.1 Chloroflexota bacterium | reverse complement strand
GCTCCCGGTGGCGATGTTCGTGCTCCTGGACTGAGCACGGCGGGGGTGGACGGGCGCGGACATCCCTCCATGGAGCGGACGCGACCATGACCAGGGGCCGGATCCCCTGCCCGGACAAGGCAGACGCCGGGCGGTCATCGGGCTGCCAGCCACCGCTCGGCGTCTGGAGAAGGAGACGGGCGCCGGGCGCCGGCCGTGACGCGGCGGCAGGCGAACCGTCAGCCCGGAGCGGCTCGACCTGCCCGGCCCGCCGCCCCCTGGCGGAGCCGGATGAACAGCCAGACCGAGGCCGTGAGCGCCACGCAGACGGCCACGACGCCCAGTGCCAGGACCACGCTTGGTCTTGCCGGAACGCGTCCAGGGACGCCGCGTACGGGTTGATGATCAGCTGCCAGAGGAGCGAGTGGCTAGTACCCCAGGGCACGCAGTGTTGCGCCGATGCGCCGGGCCGCCCGCGCCCGATGGGAGATCCGGTTCTTGGCCTCGGCCGACCACTCCCCGAGCGTCTGCCCTCCGGGGGGCTCACCCTGCGGCTCGAAGATCGGGTCGTAGCCGAAGCCGTTGCTGCCCCTCGGCCGGGACGCGATCCGGCCCCTCGTGGTTCCCCGCGCAGTCACGATCTGCTGGCCGTCGTCCGCCGGGTCCACGAAGGCCAGCACGCACGCATAGCGAGCTCCGCGTCGCTCGGGTGGCAGCTCCCTGAGCGCGTCCAGCAGCTTGGCGTTGTTCTCGGCGTCGCTCGCGTGCTCGCCCGCGTAGCGCTTCGTCCGGACCCCGGGCCCGCCGTCGAGGGCGTCGACCTCCAGGCCCGAATCGTCGGCGAGCGCCGGCATCCCGGTCAACTGCGCATAGGCCCGGGCCTTGAGCCGCGCGTTGGCGGCGAACGTGCGCCCGGTCTCGGGAACCTCGTCGGCGAGACCCAGGTCCGAAAGCGAGATGAGGTCGGTGGCCGGCAGGTGGAGCAGATCGCGCAACTCGCGCAGCTTGTGCTCCGAGCGCGTCGCGACGACGATCCGGCGGCGCCTGCCGGGCGACGGAGCGGCGCGGGCCGCCGGGGCGTACGTCACCGCCGGATCGACGCGATCGCCTCGCTCTGGGCCGCGAACAGGTGCGTCAGGCCCTGGCCAGCGACGCCCAGCAGCGCGTCGAGGGCGGGACGATCGAACGGCCGACCCTCTGCAGTGCCCTGGAGCTCCACGTAGTGGCCGGCGTCGGTGCCGACCACGTTGAAGTCCACTGCGGCCCTGGAGTCCTCCGAGTAGTCCAGGTCCAGCATCTGGACACCGCCTACGATGCCGACGCTGACTGCCGCGACCTTCGAGAGCAGGAGCCGCTCCATCCCGTACTCGATCAGCGCGGCAGAAAGCGCCACATAGCCGCCCGTGATCGACGCGGTCCGGGTGCCGCCATCGGCCTGGATGACGTCGCAGTCGATGGTCACGGTGCGCTCGCCCAGCTTGGCGAGGTCCACGACGCCCCGCAGGGAGCGCCCGATCAGCCGCTGGATCTCGTGCGTCCGGCCGCCAATGCGCCCCTTTGCCGCCTCGCGCTGGCTCCGCTCCGCAGTGGCCCGTGGCAGCATGGAGTACTCGGCGGTGACCCAGCCAGTGCCCGAGCCGCGCAGGTGGGGCGGGATGCGATCCTCGATCGTGGCGGCGCAGAGGACCTCGGTGTCGCCGACGCGGATGCGGCACGAGCCCTCGGCCCACTTGAGCACGCCGAGCGTGAGGGTCACGGGTCGCAGGTCGAGCGGCGCGCGTCCGTCCGCGCGCACGCCCGAGCGGCCGATGGTGGTCATGCCGATGCCTCCGGGTTCGCGGCCAGCATGGCCGCCTCCTGTCCCTTGGCCGCATCCCAGAGCGCGTCGAGCGCATCGAAATCCAGGGTCCGCAGGTCGGCCCCGCGAGCTGCGGCCAGCTGCTCGACGATGCGGAAGCGTCGCCGGAACTTGTCGTTCCCGCCCCGCAGGGCGATCTCGGCCTCCACGCCCAGGCGGCGGGCGAGGTTGACCACGACGAGCAGCAGGTCGCCCAGCTCGTCGCGTCGGTCGGTGTCGGTCTCCGCGGCCAGCACCTCGGCCAGTTCCTCGCGGACCTTGGCCACGATGCCATCGATCGTCGGCCAGTCGTAGCCGAGGTGCGCGGCGCGCTCCTGCATCTCCTGGCTCGCGGCAAGGGCGGGCATGGACCGGCTGATGCCGTCCAATGCGCTTCGCGAGGCCGCCCCGGGCTCCGCCGCGGCCGCGTCCGCGGTCTCGCGCTCCTGGCGCTTGATCTGCTCCCACTGGCGGTTCACGTCGCCGGCCGTCCGGGCCTCGGCGTCACCGAAGACGTGCGGGTGGCGCCGCACGATCTTGACTCCGATGGAGCGCTGGACGTCGGCCAGGTCGAAGACGTTCTCCTCAGCCGCGAGCTGCGCGTGGAGCACGATCTGGAGCAGCAGGTCCCCGAGCTCGCCCGCCAGCGCGGGGTTGACCGGATCGCCCAGTGCGTCGTAGACCTCGTAGGCCTCCTCGAGGAGGTGGCAGCGCAGCGATTCGTGCGTCTGCTCCCGGTCCCACGGACAGCCATCGGGCTCCCGCAGACGCCACGAGATCCAGGGCAGCGCCCAGGCGCCCGTCGGCGATTGGTCGGCCGGCACGGCCGCGAGGTAGATCCCGCTCCGGGCAGCGTCCGCTCCGAGCGCCTCGACCGTCAGCAGGTCCGGCACGCCGAACCGTCCGACGGCATGATCGGAGGGGTAGAGGCGGCGCAGGATCTGCAGTGCGTCGCGACCGGCCGGCCCGTGACGTCCCGGCAGCGCGGCGGGCTCGCGGATCGCCGGGTCAGCCCCGCCGGCGGGGGTGAGGCCACGCGCCAGCTGCGCCAGTGGCGCCACGATCAGCGGCCGGCTGGGCTCGATCGGCGTGGCTGCGAGATGTTCGAGCGCAACGACCTGCAGGCCCCGCGTGAGATCAAGGCCCCAGCGCAGTTGCGCTTCGTTGACGAGCGCGTCGAGCATCGGGGCGGCCCGATTACTGCGTCAGGACGTCGCCGCCCGTTGACTGGTATTCGCGCGTGATCGTCGACTCGTTCTTGCGCGCGGTGTACCAGTTGGAGAATGCGCTGCGCTCGATGACCGCGATCTGGTCAGCGTCGGGCAGGCGCGTCTCCTCGGCGGTGATCTTGTAGAGGTACACGCCCTCGGAGATGGTGATCACGGGGGTGAGGCCGCCGATTGGGCCCGTGAAGATCGCGGCCTCACGGATCGAGTCAAGCTGGTTCCTGGCGATCCAGCCGACGACGCCGCCGTCCTCCTTGGTCGGCGATTCGGAGTACTGCCGTGCCAGCTCCGCAAAGTCCTTGCCCGCGGCAGCATCGAGCTCAACGGCACGCATGCGGTCCTGCGGTGACTGGCGCCGCTCGAAGAACTGGATGATGTGCCAGCCGAACGAGGTCTTCACCGGCTCAAGGATCTGCCCCGAGGTCAGCCCTTCGGCGAAGATCGCATCGGCGAAGGCCTTGTCCAGGGACAGCCGGCTCATGAACCCGAGATCGCCACCGCCGTCGCGAGTGCCCGCATCGTCACTGGCCGCCCGCGCGATCTCCGCGAACTTGGACGGATCCGCCTTGAGCTGCTCGAATGCGGCGCGGGCCTCGTCTTCGGCAGTCTTCCAGGCTGGATCGTCCGCGGGGAGCGTCTGGGCGCCCTGCGGGTCGTCCTTCGGCGCGTACAGGATGTGGCTGGCCTTGACCTCGTCGCCCGGCGTGTCGTCGGCGGGGTCGGCGGCAATGAAGATCTCGCTCACGTTGCGCTGCACGGTGGCGACCTTGGTCGCCGAGTCCACGATCTTCGTCTCGAGCGACTCGCGCAGGATCTCCGACCGGACCAGGGCCCGGTACGCCTCGAGCTTGACGTCTGCGTCGCGAATCTCCTGCTCGTATGCCGCGTTCACGGATTCGGGCACGATCTCGGTGGTGCGGACCAGGTAGAGGAGTCCGTCCGTGCCCTCGATGAGGTCGCTGACCTGATTGACCGGCAGGCTGAAGAGCGCCTCGACCACCTTCACGTCATACGACCGGGCCTCGCGATTGAGGTAGCCGATGTCGCCGCCGTTGACCTTGCTCGGGTTGTCGGAACGGGCCGCGGCGACATCCTCGAAGCGTGCACCGGCCCTGATGTCCGCCAGCATCTGCCCGGCGCGGGCGCGGGCAGTGGCCCTCTGGGCGT
>VGPE01000240.1 GCA_016875645.1 Chloroflexota bacterium | reverse complement strand
GCGGGCTCACGCCGGCATGCTCATGTCCGCTCGAAGCCCTGTGCCGGCCACGGTTCGCAGCGCAGCGGCCGGTCCTCGCGGTAGCCCAGCGCGTAGTCAGCCTGGATCAGCGTGTGGAGCTGGCTCGTGCCCTCGTAGATCACGGCCGCCTTGGAGTTGCGCAGGTATCGCTCCACGGGGAACTCGTTGGAGTAGCCGTTGGCACCGTGGATCTGGATCGCGTCGAGGGCCGCCTGCACGGAGTGCTCCGTTGCGTGCCATTTCGCCACGGACGTCTCACGCGTGTTCCTGCGACCGTGGTTCTTGAGCCAGACGAGGAGGCGCCCGATCTCGATCCCCTTGGCCATGTTGGCGATCATCTGCTTGACCAGCTGGTGGCGGCCGATCTCCTCGCCGAACGTCTGGCGTTCGTGCGCGTAGCGCAGGGAGGCGTCGAGGCAGGCCTGCGCAAGACCCACGGCGCCCGCCGCGACCGTGTAGCGGCCCTGGTCGATCGCGCTCATGGCGATCAGGAAACCCTCGCCCTCGTCGCCGATGCGGTGCTCGGCCGGCACCTCCACGTTGTCGAGGTTGACCAGGCCCGTATTCCCCGCCCGGATGCCGAGCTTGCCATGGAGCGTGCCGGTCGTGAGACCGCGCATGCCGCGTTCCAGCAGGAATGCCGTGACCCCGCGATGCTTCCTCGCTCGATCCACGGAGGCGAACACGAGGAAGTGGTCTGCCAGGTCGGCGAGGCTGATCCAGATCTTCTGGCCGTTGAGCAGGTAGCCGCCATCGACGCGCCGGGCCGTGGATGCCAGCGCCGCCGCGTCCGTCCCCACCCCGGGTTCGGTCAACGCGAACGTCGCAAGCTTCTCGCCGCGCGCCTGGGGCACGAGCCAGCGCTGGCGCTGCGCCTCCGTGCCCCACTGGAGGAGGGCCAGCGAGTTGAGCCCGACGTGCACACTCTGGACGACCCGGAACGCCGTGTCGCCGCGCTCCAGCTCCTCGCACAGGAGCGCAAACGAGATGTAGTCCGCGCCCGCACCGCCGTACTGCTCCGGGATGGGCGCGCCGAGGAAGCCGAGCGCACCGAGCTTCTCGAACACCTCGGGGTGAACCTCGCCCCGCTCGTCCCAGCCGCGGATGTGCGGCGCGATCTCGGCCTCCACGAACTCGCGCGCCGTCTGGCGCACGAGACGTTGTTCGTCGGTCAGCTCGAAGTCGATCGGCACGCCGCTCCTCCCCGGGCGCCGGCCGCCCGCGAGGGCCGGTCGGGCGGCCATTCTAGGCGGCGACCCAGCCTATACTCGGCCGATGACGACCGCCGTTCCGGCCCCGGCCGACTTCGCCGCTCTCTCGGCGCCTCACCTGTCACCGATCCTCGGGCGGTACTTCAACCGTTCGTGGAGCCACGGCGAGGGCCACGAGCTCATCGACACGGCCGGCCGTCGGTACCTGGACTTCGCGTGCGGCATCGCCACGACCTCCCTGGGCCATCGCCACCCGCGGGTGTCGAAGGCGATCCACGAGCAGGTTGACAAGTTCCTCCACCTCTGCAACGCGCTGGGCTACATGGAACCGGTCGGCCGGCTGGCCCAGCTCATCGCCGAGGAGATGCCGCCCGCGCTCGACACGGTCTTCTTCGCCAATTCCGGTGCCGAAGCCATCGAGGCGTCCCTCAAGCTCGCCCGCCGCGTCACCGGCCGGCCCGGGCTGATCGCGTTCACGAACGGCTTCCACGGCCGGACGTTCGGCGCCGTGAGCGTCACCACCTCGAACATCAACTACCGCACCGGCTATGAGCCGCTGCTGCCGTCGGTGTACATCTCACGCTTCCCGAACGCCTACCGTGACTGGAACAACGACGATGCGGCGGCCACGGAAGGCGCGATGAGCGAACTGCGGCGCCTGCTGCGGGAGGTCATCCCCCCGAGCCAGGTCGCGGGCATCCTGATCGAGTCCGTGCAGGGTGAGGGTGGCTACTACCCCGCCCCGCCGGCGTTCCTGCGACAGCTGCGGGCCCTCTGCGACGAGCACGGCATCCTGTACGTCGCCGACGAGGTCCAGGCGGGCTTCGCGCGCACCGGCAGGATGTGGGGCTTCGAGCATGCCGGCGTCGTGCCCGATGTCGTCGCGCTGGCCAAGGCGATCGCAAACGGCCTCCCGCTTTCGGCCATCGTGACGAGGCGCGAACTGCAGGAACGCTGGGGCACCGGCGCCCACGGGTCCACGTTCGGCGGCAACCCTGTCTGCTGCGCGGCAGGTGTCGCTGTTATCGAGACCATTCGCGAAGAAGGCCTCGTGGCCAACGCGGCGGACCGCGGCGCGGAGTTGATGGCTGCGCTCAAGGCCCTCCAGGCCACCGACGATCGCATCGGTGACGTCCGCGGCCCGGGTCTCATGATCGGCGTCGAGTTCATCAGGGACCGCGCCACCCGGGAGCCCGACGGCGCCATCGTGGACGCGCTGCTTGCCCGCTGCGCGGACGACGGCCTGATCCTCCTGAGCGCGGGCTCGCATCACCAGGTGGTGCGCTGGATCCCGCCGATCAGCGTGACCACCGCGGAGATCCAGCGCGCGGTCGGCATCTTCGGCAACGCCCTGGCCAGCATCCCACGCGGCGGAGCAACCGCCGGCCCGTAGCGCGGAGGCCGCCGAGGCGCGCTGGGCGCCAGTCGAGCTCGAACCTCAGCGTGACGGGTGTTCCGCCCCGGCTGGGCGGCGCTTTCCGCCCGAGCTCCCAGAGTTGATGCCGTGACGGGCATCGCCCAGCGCCCGCCCGTGCCCGGGACGATCAACACGGCAGCAGCCGCCCACTGCTGCGGGGCGGCTGATCGGTGACGGCGGGGTGGGCACGCGCGGCGCGCGCCCGGGAGGCCCGAGCTAGCGGTTCTTCGCCAGGAAGCGCATCACGTCATCAAGCCGGAAGCGTCGATCGCCCCGCCTGCAGACGCGGTAGAACGGAAGCTCACCCCGGTCGCCGAGGCGCTTCACCGTGTTCACGTGCAGATGCAGCATCTCAGCGACCTCGGTCGCCGTGAGCATCGGTCCCAATTCGTTTGCGGCCATTGACGCCATCAATCTGTGCCTCGTTCCGTGACCGTCCAGCCGCAGCCCTGGCCCCGGGGAGGGCAGAGGTGAGGTGCGGCCTGCTGCTGGGTGGAATGTAGGAGTGCAGGACGGCGACAACCAGCCGTACTTTGGTTGGGTTCAGGGCCATCCGATGCGCGCCGTTGGTCCCATTCGGATCTCTCTGTCCGCACGCCGGGCACCGCGACCGTCCCGCGCGCTCCGATGCGGGGAACATCCGATCGCGCCGCGGCGTCAATGGGCCACGGTCGGGCGGCCATCGAGCCCCGGCCCGGAGGCCATCAGATGGATCGACTCCTGAATCGCCGGCTCACGCTCGCCGGCGCCCTGGTCGCCCTCGCTCTCGTCCTGTCCGGATGCGCCGGCTCCAGTTGGGCGCCGCTGTCGGAAGCAGGGAATGGCGGTGCGGCTGGAGCGCCGACCGTGGATGAATCAACCGTCGGGCGCGACGCGGGCGGAGGTCCGCCCCAGGCACCGGCCGATTCCGACTCCAACCCCGGCGGGAACGGCGCGGATCCGCTCGCGATCGGGTTGGCACCGATGGTCGTGCGGACAGGCTCCATGGAGCTGGAGGTCAGCGATCTCGACGCCGCGCTCCTGCGCGCGCGCGCAGCGATCATCGGGCTTGGCGGCTACATCAGCGACTCGCAGCGCACCAACGGCGACGGACATGCGCTCGCGACGATCACCTATCGGATCCCCGCCGACCGCTGGGATGACGCCCTCGATGCGCTGAGTGGCCTTGCCGCCAGGGTCGTCACCGAGCAGACCCAGGCGGTCGAGGTCACCGCGCAGGTCGTGGACCTCGACGCCCGGATCGCGAATCTGCGGGCGACCGAATCTGCCCTGCAGGGCATCATGGCCAAGGCGACCAGAATCAGCGACATCCTCGAAGTGCAGAACCAGCTGACCGCCGTCCAGGGTCAGATCGAGCAGCTCGTGGCGCAGCGGAACCACCTCGCCGACCAGGCGACCTACGGCACGCTGGCCGTGACCTGGACGGTGCCCCTCGTGGCAGTCGCGGAGGCGACCGAGGGCTGGAACCTGGGCGCGGAGCTCGACCGTGCGTTCGCCCAGTTGCTTCAGGTCGGCCAGGGCCTGCTGGTCATCGGGGTCTGGTTGGCGGTGGTCGTCCTGCCGATCGTCGCGGGCCTC
>VGPE01000239.1 GCA_016875645.1 Chloroflexota bacterium | reverse complement strand
GAAACCGAATTCGAGCCGCCCGGGCGCTGGTATCGGTGACCGGGATGCGGTGGCACTCCCGCTCCACGCCGACCCTCCAGTGACCGGGAGGCGCTGACACTTGGCCCTCTGGGCGTGAGGCTGGCCGGCTCGACGCCGGCGGCCGCAAGTCTTCACGATCCGACCGCCACCACGAGCAGGTAAGGCGGCGCGGACCGGAGACCGTGCCCCCGGCGCAGGATCAGGCCCGGGCGGCCGCCCGCGGCTTGCGCAGCACCCGGCCCAGGTTCCGCGCCACCACCCGGCCGCGCTCCACGCCCGGCCGCCCGTTGACGAACACCCATTCCACGCCCCGCGCCAGCCTCGTCGGCTCCTCGTAGGTCGACTCGTCGGCGACGGTTGCCGGGTCGAACAGGACCACGTCCGCGGCTAGGCCGGGCGCCACCCGCCCGCGGTCCTTCACCCCGACGATGTCGGCCGCCATGCCGGTCATCCGGTGAATGGCCTGCTCCATGGGCACCATGCCCCGCTCGCGCACGTACTGGGCGAGGAAGCGCACGAACGTGCCGTAGCAGCGTGGGTGTACGCGCGCCGTGTCGCTGGTGACGGCCAGCTGGTCCGAGCCCATGCCCTCCAGCGGGAAGGTCATCGCCACGTCCACGTCGCGCATCGCCATCATCCGGATGATCATCACCGGCGCCCCGAAGTCGGCGACGAGGAAGTCCATCACCCACTCGAGCGGGTCCTTGCCCTCGGCGGCGGCCAGCTCGGCCACGGTCCGGTTCTGGGCCCAGGTGAGATCCGGGCGGGTGACGCTGGCGACGATGATCCGGTCCCAGCCGCCCGACGCGACCACCAGGTTCTGCCAGCCCGGCAGCCCGTTGGCGATGTCGTGACGCATCCGCTGGCGGAGCTCCGCGGAGCCCAGGCGCGCCACCAGCTGCTCAACGCCGCCGTCGTGGGCCCAGGGCGGGATCAGCTGGTTGAGCATGGTGCTGCCCGCGTCGTACGGGTAGCCATCGCTGTGGACGTCCAGGCCGGCGGCCCGCGCCTCCATGATCATCCCGGTCAGCTCGGGCAGGCGTCCGTGGTTGCGGCCGCCGGCCGCCTTGAGGTGCGAGATCTCGGTCCGCACGCCGAGGTCGCGCCCGATCCGCAGCGCCTCGGCGAGGGCCACGTGGACGTCGTCGGACTCGTTGCGGATGTGGGACGCATAGAGCGCGTCGTAGGTCTTGAGGTCGCGCCCGATTTCGATGACCTCGTCCGTGTCGCCGTACGAGCCCGGCGGGTACACGAGGCCGGTCGAGAAGCCCCACGCGCCGTCGGCCAGGGCCTCGCGCATCAGGCGACGCATGGTGGCCAGCTCAGCAGGGGTGGCCAGGCGGTCCTCCATGCCCATCGCGGCGATCCGCAGCGCGCTGTGGCCCACGAGGGCCATCAGGTTCACGGCCGGCCGCTTCGCGTCGAGCCGGTCCATGTACTCGCCGAACGAGCCCCAGTCGAAATCGAGCTCGGGTCCGATGCCACCGGTCAGGGCGCGCAGCTTGGCCTCGCGGTCGTGGCCCAGTTCGACGGGCGCGGGCGAGAAGCCGCAGTTCCCGATCACCTCGCTCGTGCAGCCCTGGGACAACGAGTTCTGGGCGGTGGGGAACGCCGGGTAGGTGAAGTCGGCGTGGGAGTGGAGGTCGATGAATCCCGGTGCCAGGACGAGCCCGTCCCCGTCGAGCACTTCTGCGTCGGCGGGCCGGCCGAGGCCCGGACCGACGCCCGCGATGCGTTCTCCATCGATCGCGACGTCCGCGCGCCGCCCGGGCGAGCCGGTTCCGTCGTGAACGGTCGCCCCTCGGATCAGATAGCCAGCCATCACATGGCACGGTACACGGCCCTTCGACGGACGACCGGGCCCGTTCGCAGGCCGCCCTCCGGTACCCTTCGCGGATGATCGACGAGCCGCCGGTCGATGCCGCCCCCGAGCGCCCCATCGCCGAGTACGACCTCCGCTATCGGGACGTCTTCTGGGCGGATCGCGACTACGAGGATCGCTGCGACCGGATCGCGATCCGGGCCCTCCTGCCGCCGGCCGGAGACCGCCTGATCGAAGTCGGCGCGGGCTTCGGCCGCCTCGCGGACGAGTACGGCGGCTACCGCTCGATCACCCTGTTCGACCCGTCCGTCAGCCTGCTCGACGCGGCCCGCGAGCGGCTTGGCGTGGATCCGAAGTACCTGTTCGTGGCCGGCGACGCCCACCAGCTGCCGTTCGAGGACGGATCGTTCGACGCGGTCGTGTGCGTCCGCGTCGTGCACAACCTCGCCGATCCGGGCCAGGTCTTCCGGGAGTTCGCGCGCGTCCTGAAGCCAGGCGGCGTGCTGGTGATGGAGTTCGCCAACAAGCGCCATCTCAAGTCGATCCTGCGCTGGGCGACGCGACGCCAGCGCTGGTCGCCGTTCAACCGCCAGGCCCACGAGTACCTGCCGTTGCACTGGGACCGGAGCCCGGCCGAGATCCGGGACCTGCTCGAAACGGCCGGCCTGCGCATCACCCGGACCCGGACGGCATCGCTGTTCCGCCTCCCGGCGTTGCGGCGGCGGGTCTCGTCGGGCACGCTCTCCGCCATCGAACGGCCGCTCCAGGCCCCGCTCGGCCTGCTCGCGGTCGGCCCATCCGTCTTCCTCCGGGCGCGGCGCCGCCCCTCATGATCCGAGTTCACGGAGGCTCCTGATGCCAGCGATCGCCACCTTCCCAGCCGCCCTCGACGCGGCACTCGGCCAGGCACCCGACGGATCGGGCAAGCTCTCGACACAGGTGATCGGGGTCGCGATCGACGACGCCGACGGCGCGACACCCGCGTCCGGGCGGCTGCTGTTCCTGATCGTCGACCACGACGGGCACGGGCACCTCGTGCCGGCAGCGAATGTCACGTTCACGGACGACAAGGTGATGCCGCCCAAGTACGGCTGAGGCCGGGCCGTGGAGCACGCAGACCACCTGGCCCTGCTGCGGCCGGCCGTCGTCCCGGGCGGTACCTGGGCAGACCTGGGTTCGAACACCGGCGCCTTCACCCTGGCGCTCGCGGAGCTGCTGAGACCGGCCGGCACGATCTGGTCCGTCGACCGGGATGCGCGCAGCCTCGAGACCCAGGCGGCTCGCCTCCGGGGCCTGCCCGCCGGGATGGCCGCGCGCGTGCTGCCGCTGGTTGGCGACTTCACCCGCCCGCTGGCGCTGCCGCCGCTGGACGGCGTGGTGATGGCGAACTCGCTCCACTTCGTCCGCGACCCGGTCCCGCTCCTGGCGCGGCTGGTGGCCCTGCTGCGGCCGGGAGGCCGCTTCGTCCTCGTCGAGTACGACGCCGACCGCGGCAACCACTGGGTGCCCCATCCGATCTCGAGTGAGCGCTGGCCGGCCGTGGCTGCCGCGGCAGGTCTGTGCGACGTGCGCGAGATCGGCCGCCGTGGCAGCCGGTTCCTGAACGCGATCTACTCGGCCGTCGCGGTCCGTCCCGGGAAGGGGGTCGCCTCGAGGGCGTGACGCGCCAGGCGCGCCTCGAGGCCGGCGCGCACGGCCGGCCGCTCGTCCGCGATGACGCTGTAGTACACGGAATGCCGCAGCCGGCCGCTCTCGGTGACCATGTGGTTGCGCAGGATGCCCTCCTCGACGGCCCCGATGCCGGCCAGGGCCGCCCGCGACTGGGTGTTCAGCGAGTCCGTCTTGAACTCGACCCGGTTGCAGCCCAGCCGCTCGAACGCGTGCTCGAGCATCAGCAGCTTCGCCTCCGTGTTGACCGCCGAGCGCTGCCACGGCCGCGCGATCCACGTCCAGCCGATCTCGACCCGCCGGTTGAAGAGGTCCACGTTCCCGAAGCGGGTCGAGCCGATGGCCCGGCCGTCCGCCTGGAGGACGGTCGCGAAGGGCATCGCGCGCCCCGCGTCGCGGTCCCGCAACGCGTCCTCGATGTACCGGCGCAGATCCTCGCGCGTGCGGACTGGGAATCCGATCCAGCGCCACAGATCCAGGTCGAGGCCCACGGCCGTGAGCGCGTCGAGATGGGCGAGCGATAGCGGCTCGAGGCGGACATGGGTGCCGGTCAGGACGACGGGCTCGATGACGGTCGGCAGGTCGGGCACGAGCGGCTCCTGCGCTTCGGATCTTTCGCCGGCGCAGCCTTGGAATCCGTGCCGGACGTGCGGTAGTCTGACGCGCGCGGGGCCGAGCCGTCTCGCCCACCGCACCCCGGACTGCACCCGTGACGTGG
>VGPE01000238.1 GCA_016875645.1 Chloroflexota bacterium | reverse complement strand
GCCTCGGCTGGCCGCTCGGCACCGTCAAGACCCGGACCCGGCGGGCACTGCTGCGACTGCGCGAGGCCCTCGCCGAATCGATGGGCGGGCGGGCGGCGGACCTGCTGCCGGCGCCCGAGCCCGACGGCCTGGACCGCCTGATCGCGGGCGACACCGCGCCCGCCGGCGTGCTGGCCGGCCACCTGGCCGGGTGTCCATCCTGCACCGATGAGTTCGCGCGCCTGCGGCGATCGTCGGCCGTGCTCCGCGAAGTCATTGCGACGCAGCCCGCACCGGGGCTCCGCGAACGGACGCTTTCATTCGTGGCAGCCGTGGGTCGGCCAGCGGTCGTAGGCGTTCCGAAGCTCTCAGCCACTGAATCGGCCCGCCCGGAGCCTGCCCTGGTCAACCGCGCGCCCGTGACTGGCCAGGGACGGGGTCCGCTCCGCTGGATGGCCGCCGCGGCCGTCCTGCTGCTGGCGATCGGGCTGACATGGACGGCCGCGGGCATGTCCCGGGACGAGGAGCTGCGCGACCAGGCGCGCGAGATCGCGGCGCTGGGCCAGCTCTCCGCGTGGCAGCTCCGGATCGACGCCCGCGACGATGCGGAGCGCGTCCTGCTGACATCAGCGGACGTCCTGTCCGACAACGCGCCGATCGGGAGCCTGGCCTTCTCGCCGGCCAGCCGCGAGATGGTGGTCAGCGCGACCGGTCTTGAGCCGCCCGACTCCGGGCGGGAATACCGCTGCTGGGTGAGCGTGAACGGCCAGCGCGAGCGCCTGGGCCGGATGTACTTCTCGGCGGAGATCGCCTACTGGGTGGGTCGGGTGGACGTGCTGGATCGGGTGGTGCCGGGATCCATCTTCGGGGTGAGCCTGGCGGAGGCGGGCTCCACCGACGTGGTCTCCGAACCAGTGATCTTCGGCACGCTCTGACCGGAGCGGCTATCGCGTTTGCTCGCGGCGAGCGACAATGAGCGAGAGAACCGACACGAACCGGGGCGCTCGCGGCCGAGCGAGGGCCCGGGGAGAGGTGATGGCGTTCGATCCCGGCGGCTCGATCCTGGCGACGCTCGACGTGGAGCCGGCCGCGGACGTGCTCGGGGCTGCGCTCGGGACGGACGACGACACGACGCTCGGGCCGGCGCCGGGGCTCGCGGTCAACGGCGGGACTGCCGCCGGTGGAAGTTCGTCGCCGGCCCGGGACGCCGATCGCCGTGCCCCTGCGCGGGTCGTGGGCGCCAGCCGCCGGGGCAACGCCGTGGCCGAGCCACAGGTGGCCGCCATGTTCGACGAGATCGCGCCGGTGTACGACCGCATGAACACCTTCATGACGCTGGGCGCCGACCGGCGCTGGCGCGCTGCGGCGGTCGCCGCGAGTGGCGTCGGGGACGGCGGCTCGGCGATCGACGTGGCCTGCGGCACGGGCAAGCTCTCGGCAGCGCTGGCGGAGCGCGTCGGCCCGTTCGGGCGCGTGCTGGGCGTGGATTTCGCGCCGGCGATGATCGAACGAGCGTCAGCCGCCAACCGCGACCTCGTCCAGCTTGAGTTCCGCGTCGGCAACGCGCTGGCGCTGCCGGCCGGAGACGCGGAGTTCGACGCGGCCACGATCGCGTTCGGCCTGCGCAACCTCGCCGACTACGAGGCCGGGTTCCGCGAGCTGCGGCGCGTGGTGCGGCCGGGCGGGATCGTGGTGTGCCTGGAACTCTCGCTGCCGCGACCGCGAGCCTGGGCCCGTGTCTACCACGGCCTCTTCCGCCGCGCCGCGCCGCTGATGGGCGGGCTGTTCGGGCACCGCGAGGCGTATCGCTACCTGCCGGACTCGCTCGACGGATTCCCGGATCCCCGGGAGCTGGCCGCGACGATGCGGAAGTCGGGCCTAGCCGACGTCACCTGGCGGCGCCGGGCGCTCGGGACGGTGGCGATCCACCGGGGTCGGGTCCCGCCAGCCTGAGGCCGTTGCGGCGACAGGCTGGCCCGCCGGCCGGGCTTCCCCCGCCTGGCGTGGACCATCGGCAGCCATCGGGGCCATGTCGGTGTCGCGGACCGTGAGCTCGTCCTCAAGCGGGTCGTAGGCGCCCGTCTCGCGCAGCCACGCCCGGTGCAGGCGCAGCACCGACTGGGCGGTCGCCGGGTCCACCGCCGCTCCTTCGTCGCGCATCGCGTCCGCGATCCACGCGGACTCGCGAGCCCGCTCCGCCTCGCCGACCTCTTCCTCGCGCCGGCTCCAGTCGCCGAGCACGAGCCAGAGGAGCCCGGCGCCGCCCACGACGCCGACGATGAGCAGCCACCAGTTGAATTCGGCGTTCACCGGGCGCCTTCGAGCACGGCAGGCGGAGCGGTCGACATGGCGGCGGCAGTATAGGTTGCGAGTGCCTGCTGCCGACCGAACGGCCACCGACGCACGACTACACTGGCTCGCCATGATCGATTTCACGCCCGACCCGATCGCGTTCCAGCTCGGGCCCATTCCCGTCTACTGGTACGGGATCGGCTACGCCCTCGGGCTTGCGGCAGTGATGGTGGTGCTGACGCGAGAGGCCCGCCGCGTCGGGTTGGACACGACCCTCATCCCCAACGGGCTGCTGTTCGTGGCGGTGTCGGCGCTGATCGGCGGGCGGCTCTACCACGCGATCGACCACTGGGCGCTGTACCGCGACGATCCGATCAAGATCATCCTTCCGCCCTATACGGGTCTGGGCGCCTACGGAGGCCTCGCAACGGGCGTCCTCGCCGTCTGGCTCTACACCCGCTCTCACCGCCAGTCCTTCTGGCGCTGGGCGGACGTCGCCGCGCCGGCGGTCTTCGCGATGCAGGCCATCGCACGCTGGGGAAACTTCTTCAACCAGGAGTTGTACGGGCCGCCCACGAACCTGCCGTGGGGGATCGCGATCCAGTGCCGCAACCGGATCGCGCAATACGCGTGCCCGCCCGGGTCGGACCCGCTTGCGACCCTCGGGCAGGGCTTCCATCCGCTCTTCCTGTACGAGTCGCTCTCGGGTCTCCTCGGCCTGCTGGCTCTGCTCTGGATCGGCCGCCGGTTCGCAGATCACCTGCGTCCGGGCGACCTGATGGCGATCTTCTTCATCTGGTACGGCACCGTCCGGTTCGTCCTCGAGACGCTGCGTTCCAACAACTGGGTGTTCTTCGGCATCCCCGTCGCGCAACTGGTCTCGGCCGCCTTCGTCCTGGGTGCGATCGCCATCCTGGTCATCCGGCACCGCCGCCCTCGGGGCGACGAGCGTTCGACACCGGACGACGCCGCGCCCGAGATCGTGGACGAGGGCATCCCGTCACCGGGTTCACTCTGACGCCCGAGGCATCCGATCGGGCGCGCCGCCCGCGACCCCAGGCTGCCCGGGTGTCGCCCGAGGCGTTACGCGCCGCTCGAAGGGACGCGCGAGAGGGCCTGGCCTGGCTGGGTCGTCAGCCGGAGGTTCGCGCCTCGCTGCTGCTCCGGATCGTTCGCGTGCTGGCGCGTGCCGTCTTCTTCGGCGTCCTGCGGTTCCGGGTGGACCGTTCCGGGCGGGAGCACATTCCCGCGACGGGCGGCTACCTGCTGGTCGGCGCAGTGCATCGAGGCTGGATGGACCCATTCGTCGTCCTGCACTCCCTGCCGCTCGAGCCGCGCGCCTGGTTCCTGGGCAGTGCCGCGTCTGCGTTCGACAGACCGTGGAAGGAATGGCTGCTCCGGCGCCTCGGGGGGATGCTGCCCGTCTGGCGCGGCGGCGTCGGCGTGGAGCAGCACGTGGCGTCTGCGAGCGCCGTGCTCCAGGCGGGCGGCGTGTTCGTCCTGTTTCCCGAGGGTGGGATCCCAGGGCAGCCGGACCGGCTCTCGACGCTGCGCGTGGGCGCCGCCCTCATCGGGCTGCGGACCGGCGCCCCGATCCTGCCGCTGGCGATCGCGGGGACCCAGGACCTGTACGTCGGGCGCCGGATGACCGGCCGGGTCCTGCCGGTGACGTCGGCGCGAGCGCTACTCGAATTGGGCGCAGACGACCCATTGCCTCCGGCGGGCACGCGCGAGGAGTTGGAACTGGCGCGCCAGCTCACCGATCGCTTCGCGGAGCTGCTTGCGGCGCCCGTCGCGGAGCTCGCCGCCGCCGTCGAGGCGGCGAACCACGGCCGGCGCAGGTGGCTCCGCGGCCTGACATGGCTGTTCCTGGCGAGGCCGCGCAACCCGAAGGGCTGAGGCGTCCGGTGGGCCGCCCTCGCGAGGGCCTCTCTATACTCGGCCGCGATGCAGTACGCGGAATCGA
>VGPE01000237.1 GCA_016875645.1 Chloroflexota bacterium | reverse complement strand
GGCCGCTGGCGGCGTCGACGAGGCGGCGCCCCGCGTCGCGGTGCGCCCGGTAGAGCAGCAGGCGCGCACGCAGTTCGGCCTCGGGATCAGGCTCGTCGGGCCCGATGGCCGGGGGCTCCACGTGTCGGGACAGCAGCGCGCGGCTCTTGATGAGGATCAGCTGGCTTGCCACGGCCACGAAGGCCGAGACGTTGCCGAGACGATCGGCGGGGAGGCCCGCCAGGGCCTCGAGGTACGCCCCAGCCAGCGCGCCGAGCGGGACCGTCAGCACGTCGAGGCGGCGCGCCTCGATCAGCGAGAGGAGCAGGCCCAGCGGACCGTCGAAGCCGTCGAGGGAGATCACCGTGGCGCGTTCGGGGGCGCGCGAGTCGGCGAAGGACACCGACGCATCCGACGTCCGCGGGAGCGGGGCCAGGGACGGCTGTTCCGTGCCCGGGATTGTGCCCGCGGGCGTCCCAGCGGGCGGGCCCGGCGCGCGCGGCATCAGTTGGCCTCGTCGGCGCGAAGCAGCGCCGGACCGAGCTCAGGGTCACGCGGTGCGGACTGGTTGCGGATCAACTCGACCGTTCGGGGCGAGCAGCCGGCTTCGGCCGCCAGTTTCGCCGAGCGGTCGGCGTGGACGCGCAGCTCCGCCAGTCCCCCGCGCATGCCCGGCAGCCTCGCTGCCCACCGCCAGACCCATGGCCCGTACGCCTCGCCCAGCGACCACGCCACCCGCGGCCAGACCCCCGTGCGGCCCTTGCCCGCGTCATGGAGCAGACCGGCGAGAAGCAGGTCCGGGTCGCGGTACTCGGCCGCGCGCAGGCTCGCCACGACGTCGAGCCCATGGCGCTGGTCGGCCGGATGCATGGCGGCGAAGAGCTCCTGCTGTCGGGGCGTGGTCCAGTCGGCCAGGCCGGCCAGCTCCGCCGGACTCACGCGAGCCCGGACGTGCAACCGGAACTGGCGGACCTTAGCGCCCCACCAGGAAGCGGACGATTTCAAAACCGATGCCGCCGATGAGCCGTCCACCGATCGTGAACAGGAAGATGAGGAGGATGAACAGGCCGTACTGCTCGAGGACCGGCCGGATCTGCCACGCCAGCCGCGGATCGATGACGCCGAGCAGGACGCGGTAGCCGTCGAGCGGCGGGATCGGGATGAGGTTGAACACGAACAGGAAGACATTGATCAACACGAAGAAGTACAGAACCTGGATCACGATGGCGGGCAGGTTCATGTCCGCGCCCAGGATGAAGCGCAGCGGAATCGCCGCCGCAGCCGCCATGATCAGGTTGGAGGCGGGGCCTGCGAGGGCAACGATCGCCTCGCCGCGCCGGCCGCCCTGCAGGTTCATCGGGTTGACGGGCGTGGGCTTCGCCCAGCCGAAGAAGAACCCGGTCCCGAGCGCCGAGAGCACCAGCAACAGGCCTCCCAACGGGTCGAAATGGACGATCGGGTTGAGGGTGAGGCGCCCGAACATCCTGGCCGTGCCATCGCCCAGCCGGTACGCCGCGAGCGCGTGGCTGAACTCGTGAACCGGGAACCCCACCAGCAGCATGACGCCGACGGCGATGATGGCGGCGGGATCGATGCTCAAGCCGAACACGCAGGCTCCTGGATACGGGTCCGGCGCATCGTACCCGAGCGAGCGGGGCGGGCCCCGCGCCCCCGGTCCCCCGCATCACCGCCCCCCCCCGCAACGCGTTCCGGCCCGATCGCTGACGCCCGCCGCGCGCGGCCGCCTGCGGCGGGAGGGGCTGGACCCCCGGCCGCCTAGAGGCAGCTCAGGAGCTGCGCCTTCTTCGCCTCGTATTCCTCGGCCGTGATCGCGCCCCGGTCGCGCAGGTCGGCCAGGTTCGCAAGGGTGGAGGTGACGTCCGACGGGGACATCCGCGGTTCAGCGGGGGCCGCCGGCGCGGCCGGCCGCATGGCGGTGGTCATGGAGCCGGAGCTCGGCATGAGTTCCCCCGATGGTGTCATCAGCGGCTGCTCGGCCGGCGGCGGCATCGGCATCGGTGCCGGTGGCGCGGTGGGGCTGGTCGAGGTGGCGCGCAGCGGCGGGCTGACGGCCGGGCGCATCTGCTCGAACTCCAGCTCGTTCTTCTGGTTGAGCATCTCGCGCTTGAACGCGACCACGTTGGCGAGCATCTTGAACCGGTCGACCTGGCTGTCCGCCGCCGTCAGGACGTCGAGGTCGCCGTACCCGAAGATCCGGCCGATGAAGTGCTGGTCCAGCGCCGCGTCATTGATCTTCTCGAGCGAGCTGTCGCTGGCATGCTTGTTGATGACGCCCTCGACGCGCAGGACCCGCCGGTTCGTGACGATGTAGTCCTCGTTGTACCAGTTCCAGGTCGTCCAGGCGATCCAGGCCAGCCCGCCAACGACGAGCGCCAGGGTCACCCACGACAGGACCTGGCCGATGGTTCCGCGCTCGGTGCTGCCGGGCGCCGGCGGGTCGAGGTTGACGGTGAAGATGACCGCCGCGACGATCAGCGCGAGGATCGCCCAGCGCGAATCGAGCGGGACCGCCAGCCAGTGTCGCCGCTCGCGCACGACGATCCGCTCGCCGTTCGCCAACAGCGACTCGACGTAGGAGGCCATCGCAGATCCCTCCCTCCTAGGCCCGCGGATGCGCGCGGGCGTACACCTCTCGGATCCGCTCCCCGGTGAGATGGGTGTAGAGCTGTGTGGTGCTGATACTGGCATGGCCCAGCAACTCCTGGACGATGCGCAGGTCCGCCCCGCCGGCCAGCAGATGGGTCGCGAACGAGTGGCGCAGGGTGTGCGGCGTGACCTGATCGGTGAGACCGGCGGCACGCGCGGCACGCTTGACGATTGCCCATGCCTGCTGGCGGGCCAGGCGTCTGCCGCGCTCGGTCACGAAGAAGGGCCCGGCGGCAGGTTCACCCGACGCCACGCCGAGCCAGGCGGGCCGGACGTGCCGGTCGTAGCGCCGCAGCCAGTGGAGCGCGACCTCGCCCACCGGCACGAGCCGTTCACGATCGCCTTTGCCGATGACGCGCACAAAGCTGCCGTCGAACGAGATGTGATCGCGGTCCAGGCCCAGCGCCTCGCTGATTCTCACCCCCGCCGCATAGAGCAGCTCGAGCAGGGCCCGGTCCCGCACGAGCCTGTCGTCGCCATCGCCCGGGTCGACGGCCTCGAGCAGGCGCTCCACCTCGTCGGGCGTCAACGGATCCGGGAGCAGGCGGGCCGGGCGTGGAAGGTCCAGTCGGCTCGCGACGTCGATCGGGATCAGGCCGTCGCCGAACGCGAAACGGTAGAAGCCGCGGATCGCCGCCGCGCGCCGCCGCAGGCTCGCCCCGGCGAGTGGAACCTCGCCGGGGCGACCGCCTCGACGACGGGCTGCAAGGTACGCCAGGGCCGGTTCGGCGGAGCCGCTCCAGGCCTGGCCTCGCCCGAGATGTGCCACGTGCGCCCCGAAATCCGCGAGGTCGGTGCGGTACGCGGCCAGCGTCGCCGGCGCAAGGCCCCGCTCGACCCGCAGGTGCGCGAGGTAGGCCTCGACCGCCGTCTCGAACGGGTCGGTTCCAGTGAGTTCGTTGCGCGGGGCCGTCACGATCCGACGCCCACTCCCGCCCGCCACGCCTCAACTCGGTCGAGCATCTCGCGCGCGCCGGCCATCGCCGCCGTGCCCGGGGTGGCGCCACCGATCATCTGCGCCAGCTCGACGATCCGGCCTTCATGGTCCAGGCGGTGCACTTCGGTAACCGTCCGTCCGTCACGCTCCCGCTTGGCGATCTGGAAGTGCGCGTCCGCGTGGGCAGCGATCTGCGGCAGGTGCGTGACACACAGCACCTGGTGGCCTCGCGCCAGTGACCAGAGCCGCCGTCCCAGCAGGTCGCCTCCGCGTCCGCCGATGCCCGTGTCGACCTCGTCGAAGACCAGGGTCGGTGTTGCGTCCGCGTCGGCAAGGGCGGCCTTGATCGCCAGCGCCACGCGCGAGAGTTCCCCGCCCGACGCAATCCGCCCCAGCGGGCGCGGCGGCTCACCAAGGTTGGGCGCCAGCCGGAACACGACCTGGTCCACGCCCGAAGCGTCGAACGCAACGGCATCTCCGTCGATCTCCACCGCAGCTTCGTCTCGGCCCGCGGGCCGCCGCCCGGTCGCAACCTCGAACGCTGCGTCGGGGAACCCGAGGTCGCCCAGCGCGTCGCTGACCAGCCGACCCAGCTCGGCAGCCGCCGCGCGCCGTCCCACGGAGAGCCCGCCGGCCGCCGCCGCGACATCCAGCAGGAGCCGCGCATCTTCGCCGGCCCGGCGCTCGCG
>VGPE01000236.1 GCA_016875645.1 Chloroflexota bacterium | reverse complement strand
CCAGGATCTGCTTCCGGGCGCGGGCGGCAGCCTCGACGAAGGCGCGGTGCAGCGCGTGCGGCTGAGCGATGAGCACAGCGTCGACGTCGGACCGGGCCAGGAGGTCCTCATAGCCCGCGACGTGGTCGACCCCGTAGTCGGCGGCAAGGCCGGGCGCCCGGCGGCCACCGTGAATCGCAACGAGGCGGACACCCGACACGTGCCGTGCAGCAGCCTCGGCGTAGACGCCGCCCATGTCGCCCGATCCGACGATCGCAATGCCGACTTCGTCCATCACGCGCACCACTCCACGATCGTCCGCGCCAGGACGCGGGCGACCAGCCTGACACTGTCGAGGTCGACCCACTCGTCGGGCGCGTGCTGATTGGCGCCGGCCGGGCCGTAATAGATCGCCGGCTCGCCGCGGGCTGCGAAGTACCGGCCGTCCGCGGTCCCGGGGAACGGCGCGTGGCGGAGCGACTCGCCGCAGACGGCGGCGTGGACGTCGCCGAGCAGCGCGTGGATGGGCGCTCCGGCGTCGCCCAGCGACCAGCCGGCGGCCTGGAACCCGGGATAGGTGACGGTCGGCCGGTGCTCCGCGAGCCAGGGGTCGGCCGCGGCCGCCTCCGCGAGCAGGCGCTCCATCGTCTCGCGGGCGCGCGCCACCGGCCACTCGCGGGGAGCCGACACGCGGCAGGTAAACGAGCACTCCAGGGGAACCGTGGACGGCCAATCCCCGCCGCGGATCGTGCCGACGCTGAGCGTCAGCGGTGCGCGCACCGCCTCCCGCAGGCGACCGATCAGCGCCACGGCCCGCTCCACGGCATTGACGTATTCGCCCGGTCGACCGACATAGGCCGGCCGGCCGATGACCGTCACCTCGACCCAGAGCACGACCGGGGTCTCGGTGAAGACCTCCAGGTTCGTGGACTCCGGGATGATCGCGGCGTCGACGCGCGGCGCGTCCAGGCGGGCGGCGAGGGCGCCGTTGCCCGTGCACTCCTCCTCGATGACCGATTCGAAGCGGACGTCGCCGCGCAGGGTCGGGCCCGCCGCCCGCACGGACTCCAGGGCCCAGAGCGCCGCGACGAGGCCGCCCTTCATGTCGTAGGCGCCACGACCGAGCAGCCGGCCGCCGTCGATCCGCCCCGAGAACGGCTCCGCGCTCCACCACCCGACCGGCTCAGGCGAGACCACGTCGACGTGACCGTTGATGACGAGTGAGCGGCCGCCGCCCGTGCCCGGCACCGTCGCGATCACGTTGGGCCGCCCGGCATACGAGCGATCGACCGGCGCCCACGAGGGATCGGCCGCCGCCCGGGCGACCGGGACATCCACGAGTGATGGCTGCAGTCCGGCCGCCTTCAGCCGGCGCGCGATCAGCAGTTGAGCCGGCCGCTCTGCCCCGAGCACGCTCGGCGTGCGGACCAGCGCCGACAGGTATGCCTCCACGTCCCCGCGGCGCTCGTCGACGGCGGCGTCGAGTCGGCCCTCGACCGAGGTCACTGCGGTATCAGGCCCCGGCCATGACGACGCGCACTTCCTTCGCGCGGCGGCGGACGAACGCCTCGTCGACCTCAAAGCCCAGGCCCGGACCGGTCGGGATGTCGACCCAGCCGTTCCGGATCTCCATCGGCACCGTGAACAGGTCCAGCCGCCAGGGCGACGGATCGGTGCCGACCTCGAGCAGCGGCAGGTCGTGGAGCGGGAGCCGCGTCGGATTCGGGATCGCCGCGATGGCCTGGATCGCCGCGGCGATGCCGATCGCGCCGCCCGACGTATGGGGCGCAGCGCTCATCGCGTTGAGGCGGGCCATGTTGGCCATGAAGATCGTCTCGCCGATCCCGCCGCAGATGACGGGCTCGGGCTGGTAGATGTCGACGCCGCCCCGGTCGATGAGCAAGATGGCGGCGCCCCGGCTCAGGGTGATCTCGCCGCCCGCGAGCGGGATGTCCATCGCGGCCGCAAGCCGCTCGTAGCCGATGTAGCCGTCCCACTGGTGGAGGGGCTCCTCGAACCAGAGAAAGCCGAGATCGAACAGCGCCCGCCCGGTTTGAACCGCCTGGCGGAACGTGTAGCCCGCGTTCCCATCGGCCATCAGGTCCACCGAGGCCGGGAGGCGGCGCCGGACGCGCTCGTAGAGCGGGCCCTCGTGGTGCAGCGGGTAGCGCCCGATGCGCATCTTGATGGCGGTGAACCCCTCCTCCGCCAGCTGCTCCGTCTCATCAGGCCACGTCTCGGCCGGGTCGCGACCCTCGATGTAGCCCGACATCGCCGCATAGGCGCGGACCCGGGTCCGCTGGGGGCCGCCATAGAGGGCGTAGATCGGGAGCCGCAGCTGGCGCGCCCGCAGATCGTCGACGGCGATCGAGATGGCCGATTCGATGTACGGATGCTGGACGGCCCGCCCGATGTCGACCCGAATCGCGGTCTCTGCCTGCGGATCGCGGTCGATCAGCAGCGGCGCGGCGTCCTCGATCATCGCCAGCGCGCCGGGCATGAGGTACGTCTCGCCCCAGCCGGCAACCCCGTCGGTGTCGGTCAGCTTGACCAGCACGTAGGCGCTGGTGTCGCCCAGCGCGATGGACGGCCCGCGCCGGACCGGGTACTTGTGCACGAGCGCGAAGCACTCGAGGCGTTCGATCGTGGCCATCTCAGCGCGCCCGCAGTTCGGCCGCGAGCGGCAAGTCGATCGCCCGTCCGGTCTCGGCCGAGAGCCTGGCCGCCTGCGTCATCTCGATCGCCTTGCGGCCGTCCTCGCCGGTCACCCTGGGCGGCCGTCCGCTCCGCAGGTCCCCGATGAACGCGTTCACCTGGCGGCCGGTGTTGCCGATGCGGCGCGGGTCCCGGGGCTTGAAGTCCGGCAGGGTCCACGACGGAAGCTGCCAGATGTGGCGCTCCCGAGCCCCGGTCCAGAGCTCCACGCGGTCGAGGTCCCAGAAGATGGAGCCCTCCGTGCCCACGATCGTGTACTGGTTGTTTCGCCGCGACCCGAAGCCCGACGGCCCGATCTCGTACGAGAGCAGGATCTGGGCAATCACCCGGTTGGTCATCCGGATCTGGACCAGTGCGGTCGACTTCGGGATCGGGGCGCCCGTGAAGTCGTCGTAGTCGGCGTAGACGCGCTTCGCGTCGGCGCCCGTGAACCAGCGGGTGGCATCGCAAGCGTGGGAGCCCCAGTCGAGGAACGCGTCGCCCTCCGTCGCGAGCATCGGCCACGACTGCGGCACGTTCTTGAAGCCGTGCCCTGGCGTGACGCTGACCGGTCGGAAGAAGAGCAGGTCCCCGATCCGCCCGTCGTCGATGTACTCCTTGGCCCGCATGGACATCTCCATGTGGCGCGTCTGCTTGGCAATGGTGAGCTGCACGCCGGCGGCCCTGCAGGCGGCGATGATCTGGTCGCACTCGTCCACGTTGAGGGCCATCGGCTTCTCGAGGTAGACGTGCTTGCCGGCCGCGGCGGTCCGCTTCGCGAGGTCGAGGTGGGTCGAGTGGGGCGTCGCGATGACGACCACGTCGATGTCGGCTCGCGACAGGAGCGCCTCTGCCGTCGGTTCAGCGGTGACCCCGTACTCGGCGGCCAGGCCCTCGGCCCGGGTGCCCATCGCGATCGCGACGAGCCGGCCGCCCTCGCCCATGGTGGTCAGGGCATCGCCGTAGACGCGGGCCATGTTGCCCGAGCCCAGGATCCCGAACCCGATGTCACCAGCCATGCCGTTGCTCCTCCGCCGCGTGGGACGCGACCTATGCGTACTCGTAGATGCCGGGTCGATACGGGTAGCGCTCCTCGAAGCCACCCGGAAGCGCGACCCCGAGGCCGGGCGCCGTGGGCAGTCGCTGGAAGCCGTCGACGAGTTTCACGGGCTCTGCG
Organism: Chloroflexota bacterium; assembly: GCA_016875645.1. Classification (GTDB taxonomy): domain Bacteria; phylum Chloroflexota; class Limnocylindria; order Limnocylindrales; family CSP1-4; genus VGPE01. The sequence continues at coordinate 430 of VGPE01000236.1, read as the reverse complement.
AGCAGCTCGGCCCGGATGTTGTCGGGTGCGATGGCGTACTCGACGTAGCGCGCGTTGGGGCTTGCGAACGCTGCGTGCAGGTTCGCGGCGATGCCCGGCCCGACGGCGGCGCCGGTGTGGACGATCAGCCCGACGTGGCGCGCGGCGGCCGCCTGTGCGACGCGGACGGTGGGACCGATGCCGCCGACGTGGGTCGCGTCCGGCTGGACGTAGTTGACCGCGCCCTTCTGGAGACAGAGCTCGAACTCCTCGAGACCGGTCAGGCATTCCCCGCCGGCGATGGGCGTCCGGGTCCGGCGCCGGAGCTCTGCGTACCCCTCCGGATCGTCATACCGCAGCGGCTCCTCGAAGAACAGCAGGTCGAACTCCTCGAGCGCCTGCGCGATCGCGAGGGCGTCCGACCGGGTCCACGGCTCGCGGACCTGCACCG
>VGPE01000235.1 GCA_016875645.1 Chloroflexota bacterium | reverse complement strand
CGGCTCTCCACCCGGTCGCGGGACCGTGCCCGGGGCCAGGCCGCGCTCGCGGGAGGGTGTCGGGCGCGCCGTAGCCCTTGGGCGCGCGGAAGCGTTCAGGCGCGCCGGACGCTGAGGCGCACCTCGTGGGCCGGGAGACCGCCCGGCGCCGCAGCGAACGCCGCGAGCAGTTCCGGGGCGCGCAGGCGGATCTCCTGCGCAACGATCGGGTGATCGGTCTCGACGACCAGCGCGAAGCCATCGACCCGCAGGAGGCGGCTGGCCCCCGCGGCCGGCGGAACGCGCTCCTCCACGATGGCCGCCCACGTCGTCATTGCGCGCGCCAGGCGCAGCTCCTCGTTGAGTCCAAGCCGCCGGGCTGCCTCCGGGATCAGGTCGCCGATCCGCTCCAGCGGCCGGCGGCGGCTCCCGGTCACGACGCCTGCACGGCGCGCGCGGCCGTCCCGCCAGGGGTCGGGCCGAGCAGACGGGCACCACCGGACCCGCTGGTGACGGCCCACGCAGTCGCGACCGCGCGGAGCTCCGGGTCCAGGTCCTCCAGCGCCGTCGTCGTCACGAAGGCCTGCGGCAGCTCCGCGATCCGCCGGACCAGCTGGACCCGCCGGGCCGGGTCCAGCTCGCTGAAGACGTCGTCGAGCAGCAGAAGTGGCGGCCGGCCATCGAGCTCGGTCAGCAGATCGAGCTCGGCGAGCTTGAGAGCGAGGATCGCAGTCCGCTGTTGGCCGCGGGACCCGAAGCCCGCGAGGTCGCGGCCGCCCAGGACGAACACGAGGTCGTCGCGGTGCGGCCCGACCAGGGTGCTGCCGTTCCAGACTTCTTTCTCGGCCGTCTCTGCCAGGCGGCGGGCAAGGGCGTCGCGCGCCGTCTCGGCACCGATCGCCGGGGCGGTGGTCTCGTAGCGCAGCGCGAGACCGGCATCGGCCTCCTCGGGCGCGATCTCGCGGTGCGCGCGCCCCAGGGGCTCCGCCAGGTCATCCAGCGCACGCAGGCGCTCGGCCACCACGTCACCGCCGGCCTCGATGATGGCAGCGTCCCAGAAGCGCAAATCGTCCCGGCCCGCCTGCTCCTCGCGGATGGCTCGCAGCAGCCCATTGCGCTGCTGGAGCGCACGGGTGTACGTGGCGAGGTTGCGAAGGTGGGCGGGGCTGCGCCCCCCCGCCAGCTGGTCGATGGCCGTCCGCCGGAGGCCGGGCGAGCCTGCCACCAGCAGCATCTCCTCGGGCGCGAACAGCACGACCCGCAGGACACCCAGGAGCGCGCTCGACCGGCGCGGGACGCCGTTGACTCGGATCCGCTTGCGCTGGCCGCCGGCGCCCGAGCCGACGGCGGCGGCGGCGGCCGCGATCGCCGAGACGCCAGGCCCAGTGCCCACAAGCGCGACTTCGAGGGTCGTGTCCGGATTCGAGGTCCGGCCCTCCACGCGGGCGAGCGGGCGAGTCCAGCGGATCAGCTCGGCATCGTTGCCGGTGCGGTGCGAGCGGCCCCAGGCGAGAAGCACGATCGCCTCGACGAGGCTGGTCTTGCCGGCCGCGTTCGGTCCCCAGATCAGCTGCGGCCCGGGCCCGAACGACGCGTCGAGCTCCGCATAGCCACGGAAGTCGCGGAGGCTCACGTGCTCCAGCAGTTGACCGACCGGGCGAAGCCCGCCTCCCTTGGCCACGCGGCCCCCGTCGCCATTCAGGACGCGGTGCGGACCGGCATCACGACGTGAACGTACTGGTCGTCGCCGATCGGCCGGAAGACACCGGGCGAAAGCGGCCCGTTGAGCTCGAGCGCGAACTGCTCCGCATCCACGTTCTGCAGAACGTCGGTCAGGTAGCGCGCGTTGAACGCAATGGTGGTCCCGTCGCCCTCGACGCTTGCCTCGACCCGGCCCTCGTTGTCACCTACCTCGGCGTTGGCGGTGACGGTCAGCCCGGTACCGGCATCGCCCTCGGCGCCACCCACCTGGAGCTTGACGATGTTTGCCGATGTGCCCGCGATGAGGGCGGCCAACTTGACTGCCGTGAGGAGATCGTCGCGGTCCATGACCGCTCGCGTCGCGTGGCCTTTTGGCAACACGGTCTGGTAGTTCGGGAACTGGCCGTCGATCAGGCGACTGACGAGGTCGATGCTCTCGAGGTGGAACAGGATCTGGTTGCGCGCCGGCGCAAGCACGATGTCGACCGGCATATCGCTGTCCGCGAGCACCCGGCTCAGCTCGGTCAGCGACCGGGCGGGCACCACGATGCTCGTGTCCTCCACCGGGTCCAGCAGCGGCACGGTCTTCACGGCGATCCGGTAGTTGTCGGCCGCAGCCAGGGTGACGGTCGCTCCCTCGAACCGTGCCAGGACACCGGTCAGGATCGGGCGCGCTTCGTCGGTCGCCGCGGCGAACGCGGTCTCCTCGAGCGCGCGGCGAAGGACGCCCTGCGCGATCCGTGAGGTCGGCCGATCCCCGGCCGTCGGGATCGCCGGGAAATCCTCGGCGTCGATGCCTTTGATGTGTGTCTCACCGAGCGAGCTCCGGATCCGAAGCATGGTGGCGCCCTGGAGATCCAGGTCCACCTTGTCGCCCGAAGGAAGTGAGTTCACGAGGTCCGTGATCAGGCGCGCCGGGACCGTGATCGCGCCGTCCGTGTCGATCTTGCCGGGCACCCAGCAGGTGATGCCGATCTCCAGGTTCGTCGCGGTGAGCTTGAGGCCGGCATCCTCCGTGCGGAACAGGACGTTGGCCAGGACCGGCAGGGTGCTGCGACTGGAGACCGCCCGCGACACGATCTGGAGACCGCGGGCCAGGTTCTCCTGCATGACCGAGACCTTCACGTGGGCTCACTCCTTGGATCGCGCCGGTGGACGCTTGGGCGACGGAGGAGGTCGCGTCCCCGGGCGTCCGCTCCGTTGATTAATTCCTGAATCTTAGAACTCCGTCATCACCGTCATCATGGCGTTGACGGTGTGGGCAACCCTACGCGACCGTGCTCGCCGGTGCGGTGGGAAAGCACAGTTGCCGTGTGGATCGGTGGCCCCGCGAAGCCACAATCCAGGCTCGTTCGGGGTCCCCGTGCGGACAACCTCTCCGCCCGCTCCCCGCGTCGACTGCGGGTCGTCCATTGCAACCCCCGACTTCGCTCCGCGGCGGCCCTCGGCTTGTCCCCGCTGCACGGCCATGTATCCACAGATCCCGCGACTTCTCCACAGCGTGCGAACGCGGTCGGTCGGCTGGGCTTCCGCGGGCGTGTCCCCGGAGCCCTCGCTACTCGCTGTAGACCAGCTCGCGGACCGCGGCGATCTCGCGCCGCAGTTCGTCGTTGACCGCGACCTCGCGGGTGATCTTGCCGCAGGCATGCAGGACCGTGGAGTGGTCGCGGCCGCCCAGTTCTGTGCCGATCCGGAGCAGCGATGCGTCGGTCTCCTCGCGCATCAGGAACATCGCCACCTGGCGCGGCACGACGATTGCTTTGTCCCGCTTCTGGCCTTTGAGCACGTCCATCGGGACGCTGTAGTACTCCGAGACTGCCCGGGCGATGCGCTCGATCGTCACCTGGCGCTTCTTCGGGTTGTACAGCACGTTCGAGAGCACGGCCTGGGCAAGCTCGATCGTGATCGGTGCGGCGCTCATGGACGCGTACGCGACGATCCGGTTGAGCGCGCCCTCCAGCTCGCGGATGTTGGACACGACCTTGCGCGCGATGAACTCCAGCACATCGGACGTCGTGGGCACCGCCTGCTCGTCGGCCTTGGAGCGCAGGATCGCGATCCGGGTCTCGATGTCGGGTGCCGTCAGGTCCGCGATCAGTCCCCACTCGAACCGGCTGCGAAGCCGTTCCTCGAGGGCCTGGATCGCCTTGGGCGGGCGGTCCGAGGACAGGACGATCTGCTTGCCGTCCTCATGGATCGCGTTGAAGGTATGGAAGAACTCCTCCTGTGTCCGCTCCTTGTCCGCGATGAACTGGATGTCGTCGATCAGCAGCACGTCGATGCGGCGGTAGCGGCCGCGGAACTCGTCGACCTTGCCCTGCTGGATCGAGGTGATGAACTCGTTGGTGAACTTCTCGCTGGTGGCGTAGACGACCTTCTTGCGCGGGAACTTGGCGATGACCTGGTTCCCGATCGCGTGCATGAGATGCGTCTTGCCAAGGCCCACCCCGCCGTACAGGAAGAGCGGGTTGTACGCGTGGCCGGGCCGTTCGGACACTGACAGGCTGGCCGCGTGCGCCAGCCGGTTGGCGGAGCCCACGATGAAGTTGCTGAAGTGATAGCGCGGGTTGAGGCTGGCCGAGCCGCCGTCGGGGCCGCCGACCCGTCC
>VGPE01000234.1 GCA_016875645.1 Chloroflexota bacterium | reverse complement strand
ATCAGTGGCAGCTGACCACGTCGTCTGCGCGCTGAGTGAGCTGCCGCCGGGCCAGCGCAAGATCGTCCGGGTCGGCAACCTCGAGGTCGGTGTCTTCAACGTCGACGGCGCGCTCTACGCCCTGCCGAACATCTGCACGCACCAGTTCGGGCCTCTCTGTCAGGGCGACGTTGCCGGCACGATCGTCGCCCGCGCCGAGACCAACTTCCGTCGGGCCTACGTGCAGGAGGGCAAGATCCTGGTTTGCCCCTGGCACGGGCTTGAGTTCGACGTCACCACCGGCCGGTGTGTCGCCTACCCTCGGGTCAAGCTTCGGAGCTATCCGGTCGAAGTTGTCGACGGCAACGTGGTGTTGCGCTCCTGAGGTCAGTCGGCTACGATGTCCGTACAAAGCCGGATCCCGCGGGCTTTGATGTCCTTCCTTCTCTCCTTCTTCCTCTCCAGTGGCCGGGCCTACCGCGTGGGGCGCGCGAGGGCTCGGCCACTGGGCTTTATCGGACCGGCAGCTCGGCCCGGAACAGGTAGCGGTCGCCGCGCACGAGGCTACGCCGCCACTCGATCGGCGCCTGACCAGCCATCGTCTCCCGATCGACGTGGAATGCCGGCGTCCCCGGAGGCACTGCCAGAAGCGCCGCCTGGCGCCGATCCAGCACAACTGGGCGCAGCTCTTCTCGCCCCAGCGTCACCTCGACGCCGTGCGCGTCCCGCATCACGTCATATAGCGAGCACTTCGAGACGTCTGCCTGCAGCAGCGCCGGGAACAGCTCGTGCGGCGTCAGGGAGAACTCCAGGCTGACCGGCGCGTTGTCGACCAGCCGCAGGATCTCCATCTCAATCAACGGCGCACCGACGTCGAGCCGGAGCCGTGCGGCGGCCGTCTGATCGGCCCCGCGCACGCCGCGGTAGATGACCTGCGAGATGTAGTCGAAGCCGCGGGTCTGCATCTCGTGCGCGAAGGAGTAGAAGGAACCCAGCGACTGCACCAGCGGCTGCGGCCGCTCGGCAACGTAGGTTCCGCGTCCCCGCTCTCGCCGCAGCAGTCCCTCGCGAGCCAACTCGACAATCGCCTGTCGGACCGTGTGCCGACTGATGCGGTGACTGCGCGCAATCTCGGTCTCGGGCGGGATCAGATCGCCGGGCTGGAGCCGCCCGGAGTCGATGTCGTCCCGAAGTGCCCCTAACAGCCGCCGGTAGAGCGGTCGCCCGTCGGCCGGGGGCAGCGCGACCGCCAGGGTCATCGAACCAGACTAGTCCAGCCCCGTGCGTTCCGTCAACTAAGGGCGCGCCGGCGACGCTTCGCGATCGTCATCTCGACCAGCCCAATCGCGGCGATCCCGAGCACGATGTGCAGTACCACGAACCCCGCGCTGGACATCCCGATCCCCAGCCGCGGCCACACCATGAGCCCTGCCACCAAGGGCACAAGTGGGAAGAACCGGGCCAGTGTGACCATAGACGGACTCGCGTCGCCCGGTTCCGGCTTCAGGACGATGATCGCCAGCACTGCGGCGATTGTCCCGATCAGCATGTGCATGTCGCCTTCGCCACTGGGAGCGCCCAGCGCGCGCATGCCCAGGAAGGCGCGGCTCAAGCCGATCCCCAGCAGCGCCTGGAGCAGGAAGGCCCCGCGCAACGCCCACACCATGGCTAGATGATAGCTCGCCTGGCCGCTATGGCTGCACTACCACCTTGATCGCACCCGACGCCTTCTTATCGTCCGCGGCCTGGAACGCGGTCGCGATGTCCGTCAGGGGGAAACGGTGTGTGATCAGCGGCTCTGCGTCGACGCGGCCGTCCGCGACCATGTCCAGCGCGATCTGGTACTCGCGCACGCCGTGGAACGTCCCATAGCTATTGCACCAGCGCAGATCGATTTCCTTGCGGTTGGCCGCCCGGTAGGCCACCGCGACGTCCCCCCAGAACGCCCCGATGATGCCGATCTTGCCGCCGAAGGCGCAGGCCTCGACCGCCTGCGCGAGCGTGTCGGCCGTCCCACCGACCGATTCGAATACGGCGTCGCAGCCCTCGCCTCCCGTGAGGTCCCAGACTGCCTCGCCTACACTCGCGACCGTCGCGTTGTTAACGACAAGGTCGGCTGCGCCGACCTCGATCGCGAGCGTCAGCAGCTCGTCTCGACGGCCGATCATGATCACCGTCTTCGCCCCCGAGGCCCGCGCGACCTGGCCCATTGTCATCCCGATTGGCCCCGTGCCAAGCACGCAGACGTACTCCATAGGCTTCAACGGAATGCGGTTTACCGCGTGGACGCCGCAGGCGTATACGTCCAGCATCGAGGCGGCCTCCAGCGAGACGTGGTCCGGCAGCGGGTAGACGTTCGGCGCTACTGCCAGGTCGTACTCCCCGAAGCCGGCGCTACCATGGCGCTGGCCGTTGCGCTGTCCGCGCACGGGACAGATGTGGTAGTCGCCACGCTGGCACTGGCGGCAGCTCCCGCAGCCAACCAGGTGCATCGGCTCGACGCCCACCCGCTGGCCGACGTGCACGTTGCTGACTCCGGACCCGACTGCCGCGACCAGCCCCGCCAGCTCGTGGCCGGTCCGACGCGGGCCGCCGCCCGCCGTCGCCCCCCACGGGTTGGCGCCCCGGTAGGGGTGGAGGTCCGACCCACATATGCCGGCGGCGCCGATGTCGACCAGCACCTCGCCCGCGCCGGGTGTGAGGTCGGGGGCCTCCTCCACCCGTATGTCCTTTCCGCCGTAGAACATCGCGACCTTCATGGCGCTCTCCGCTCGGCGCGTATCATACCGCGCGTCGTTGCACCGACTTGACAGGCATGCCAGAATGGCGTTCGGAGGAGTTGCGCAACGTGCCTGACCCTGCCTGCCCGCCGCCCGGGCCGCGTCCCGTCGACGATGACGCCTATTTCGAGGAGCTGACGAGGTCGGTCTTCCAGGGCGGGCTCTCCTGGCAGGTTGTCGACGCAAAGTGGCCGGGCTTCCGCCGCGCCTTCTCCAACTTCGTGCTGCGGGATGTCGCCGATTACCTGCCGGAGGATGTCGACCGGCTGATGTCCGACCCGGAGGTCGTGCGCAACCTGCGCAAGATTGAGGCGACGATTGAAAACGCGGCCGAAATGCTCCTGATCCAGATCGAGCATGGCTCGTTCGAGAGCTACCGCGAGAGCTTCGGCTCCGAGGATGAGCTGGTCGCCGACGTAGCTCGCCGCTTCAGGCAGATCGGGCCCACCGCTGCCGCGTCGTTCATCCACCGGGTTTCCGGGTCGGCAGTCACCGCCGCCTGAATCCCGGCCAGCCCAGCGAGGCGTTCCAGCGCTTCGACGAGACGACCGGGCTTTCCTACAAGCTCGTCGCGACCGCCGACGCGCCGACGATCGAGATCTCCGGCATCCGCATGCATCGGACCAAGGGTGTCACGCCCTGGGAGGATACCGAATCCAAGCTTGCCGCGATCCGCCCGGTGATCGGCCGCGTCCTCGACTGTACGACCGGCCTGGGCTACACGGCGATCCTGGCCAGCCGCACGGCCGCCGAGGTCGTCACGATCGAGCGGGACCCGAACGTGCTCGTGGTCGCGCGGGAGAACCCATGGTCGCGCGAGCTGTTCGAGAGCCCGCGGATCCGGCAACTGGTCGGCGACGCCTCCGAGGTACTGCCGACGCTCCCCGCCGCCTCCTTTGACCGCGTCATCCACGACCCGCCGACGCTGGCGCTGGCCGGCGAGCTGTACGGGCTCGCGTTCTATCGCGAGCTGTTTCGTGTCCTGCGGCCCGGCGGCAAGCTATTTCATTACACGGGCGCGCCCGGCAGCCGCCATCGCGGCCGCGACCTGCCTGCCAGCGTCGGCGAGCGCCTGCGCGAGGCCGGCTTCGTGAACGTGCGGTCCAGGCCGGAGGCGCTCGGCGTTACGAGCGAGCGACCTCGGGGGCGAACCGCTTGAACAGGAACCCGCCGCCGCAGGCGACGATCCCGATGGCCGTCGCACCGACGATTAGCCAGGGCCCCATATCAGCCGCACCGGCACCAAGCACCGTCGCCGCGACCATCGCAGGGGCGCGCCCGACGACGGCGATCAGGAACAGGCGAGCCAGCGGGATGCGTGTCATTCCAGCCACAAACAGGATCAGGTCCGGCGATGGCCCGAGGAAGATCACCAGCCACGTGATTGGCGAGTTGATCAGCCGCAACTGCGCCCACTTGGCGACCATCTCCGGTCCGGCCACCCGCGCCAGCAGCCGCAGGCCCCAATGGCGGCCCGCCAGGAGCGCAATCGCGGCGCCGATCCCCAGGCCGGTCACGCCGTAGAGGAGCGCCGGCG
>VGPE01000233.1 GCA_016875645.1 Chloroflexota bacterium | reverse complement strand
CGGCTGCCGGCCATCCCATGGCGGGCGCGGGCGACTCGGCGGGCCGTCCTGACCCAGCGCCGGTCGGGGAAGACGCCTGCTCGGTCCGCTCCTCGTTGCCGGGAGCGCCGGAGGGCCGCAGATTCTCGTCCCCCGTCATCGCCGCCCCAGCAGGCCCGCGGGTAGCCGGCGTCCACCGCCCCCCGAGAGCTGCTTCATGAGTTTCTGCATTTCGCCGAACTGTTTGACGACGCGATTCACGTCCGGCAGGGTCGTGCCCGAGCCGTGGGCGATCCGCCGCCGGCGCGAGCCGTTGAGGACGTTGGGGTCCCGCCGCTCCCGCGGCGTCATGGAGCGGATGATCGCCTCGAGACGCTTGAGCTCGCCGCGATCGACGGCAGCCTGCGCCTCCCTGGCCATGCCGCCGAAGCCCGGGATCATGCCCATCACCTGCCCGAGCGGGCCCATCTTCTGAACCTGCTGGAGGTGGTCGAGCATGTCCTCGAGGGTGAAGGAGGCCTTTCGGATCTTCTCTTCGAGCCTGGCAGACTGCTTCTGATCGAAGGTCTCCTGGGCGCGTTCGACGAGCGTCAGGATGTCGCCCATGCCCAGCATCCGGCCCGCGAGCCGGTCGGGATGGAAGACTTCGAGAGCATCGGTCTTCTCGCCGGTGCCCATGAACTTGACGGGCAACCCGGTGACCGCGCTGATCGAGAGCGCGGCGCCGCCACGCGCGTCGCCGTCGATCTTGGTCAACACGAGTCCGGTCACGGGGACGGCGGCGGCGAACGCCTGCGCGACGGTCACCGATTCCTGGCCGGTCATGGCGTCGACCACGAGGAGCGTCTCGATCGGCTTGACGGCGGACGCGACGGCCGCGATCTCCGCCATCAGCGCCTCGTCGACCGTCAGGCGGCCGGCGGTGTCGAGGATGACCACATCGCGGGTCTGCCGCCGGGCCGCTTCCATGCCCTGGCGCGCGATCTCCACGACGGGCGTGCCGGCCGGCGCGCGGAAGACCGGGATGTCCAGTGACTTGCCGAGCGTCTGGAGCTGGTCGGCCGCGGCGGGCCGGTAGGGGTCGGCCGCCACGAGCAGTGGTCGTCGGCCGAGCTTGGTGATGTGGCGGGCAAGCTTGGCCGACGAGGTCGTCTTGCCCGAGCCCTGCAGGCCGACAAGGGCGATGACCGCGGGCGAGCCACTCAGGTGGAACGTGCGGTCGCCAGCGGCGAGCAGCGAGATCAGCTCCTCGTGGACGATCTTGACCACCTGCTGGCCGGCCGTGAGGCTCGCCAGGACCTCGGCGCCGACCGCGCGCTCGCGGACCCGGGCCACGAAGTCGCGCACCACCTTGAAATTGACGTCGGCCTCGAGCAGGGCGAGCCGCACCTCGCGCATGGCAGCGTCGACGTCCGCTTCGCTGACGCGACCGCGCCCGGTCAGCGCGCCGAGGGTCTGGCGCAGTCGTTCACTGAGGGTGTCGAACACGAAACGGATCGTCTCCTGACGGACGGCGCGGAGCGAGCGCCGCCTGGTCGCCCGCGGATTCTGGCGGATGCGAACCGGCGGGAAGTGTAGCGCGAGACCCGTGGCGAGGCCCCGGGAGCTCTCGGGCTATGCGAAGAGGGCGGCCACGAACGCGTCGGGGTCGAACGGGATCAGATCGCCGACCTTCTCCCCCACCCCGACGAAGCGGACCGGAACCTTGAGCGCATCCTCGATCGCAAAGACGATCCCGCCCTTGGCGGTCGAGTCCAGCTTTGTGAGCACGATTCCGGTGAGCCCGATGGCCTCGTGGAAGGCGCGCGCCTGGGCCAGGCCGTTCTGACCCGTGGTGGCATCGAGCACGAACAGCGTCTCCGGCGCAGCGTCGGGCAGCCGCCGGTCGATGATGCGACGGACCTTGGTCAGCTCGTCCATCAAGTTGACCTTCGTGTGGAGACGGCCGGCGGTGTCGGCGATGAGCACGTCCGAGTGGCGGGCAACGGCAGCGTCGACCGCGTCGAATACGACGGCCGCAGGGTCGGCGCCGGGCGCGTGGGCCACGACCGCCACCCCGGCGCGAGTCGCCCAGGCCTGGAGCTGCTCGATCGCGGCGGCCCGAAAGGTGTCGGCGGCCGCGAGAAGAACGGTGCGCCCCTCGCCGCGATAGCGGGCCGCCAGCTTCCCGATCGTGGTCGTCTTGCCCGTGCCGTTCACGCCGACCACGAGGATCACGGCGGGCAGGCCCGGGCCGGCGGGCCGCGGGTGCCAATCGCCCTCCCGGCTGGCCAGCAGCGCGGCGAGCTCGCGGCGCACCGCGGCAACAGGATCGTCGCCATCCCGGGACCGGCGCGCTCGCTCCACCACCGCCATTGCGAGGGCGGCACCGACATCGCCCGCGATCAGTGTCTCTTCGACCTCCTCCCAGTCCGCCTCCGACGGGCCGCCGACGCCCAGGATGCCGCGCAGCCGCGACATGAAGCCGCCGCGCGACTTCTGGAGGCCGGCTGCGAGGGCGCCTCCCGGCTCCTCGATCGGGGGCTCGGGCGCGGGGGCCGGCGTCGTGATCCTCGGGGCCGCATCTCCGGGTCCGACGTCACCGGTATCGGCCGCGTCGATGGCTTCGGCAGCCTCTGTCGGTTCGGCCAGCTCGTCGGGCGGCTGCTCCTCGGGACTGACTTCGTCTTCGCGCTTGCGACGCCAGAACAGGGTTCGATCCTCCCGGTCGGCGGGTCAGGCCGTGACGAGCGCGGCCGCGTCAGCTCCGGCCAGCTCGGTCGCCTCTTCGAGCCGGAGGCTGATCACGCGGCTGACCGAATCCTCGCCCGCGGTGACACCGTACAGCGCGTCCGCGGCCTCGATCGTGCCCCGGTTGTGGGTGATCACGATGAACTGCGTTCGCTGCGCCAGACCCCGAAGCGCAGACGCGAAGCGCCCGACGTTTGCTTCGTCGAGCGCGGCGTCAACCTCATCGAGCACACAGAACGGCACCGGGCGGACCTCGAGCATCGCAAAGAGCAGCGCGACCGCGGTGAGGGCGCGCTCGCCGCCGGACAGCATCGCGAGGGGCTGGGCCTTCTTGCCAGGCGGACGGGCAACGATCTCCACGCCCGTCGCGACGAGATCCTCGGGCGCGGTGAGGGTCAGCCGCGCAAATCCCCCGCCGAACAGCTGCCGGAACCGCTGGTCGAAGGCGACCTCGAGCGCCCGGAACGTGGAGCGAAACTGGTCGGCGATCAGCGCGTTGAGCTCCGCGATCAGCGAACGGGTCCGCTCGATCGCAGCGCGCAGGTCCGTCGCCTGGGATTCGAGGCCATCGAGGCGGCTCCGGACCTGCTCGTACTCGCGCGTTGCGAACAAGTTGGCGGCGCCCAGCTCGTGGTAGCGCCGGCGCAGCCAGGCGAGCCGCGCTGGGCTCGGCCGTTCGGTCGCCGGGGGCTCCGCCGCCCAGCGCTCGGCGGCAACGGCGAGGGCCGCCTCGTATGCCGTCGCGTCGGAAGCATCGGTTGATTCAGGATCGCCGCCGAGGCCGTCCGCGCCGGCGCCCGCGACGGTGACGTCGTCGAGCCCGCTCACCATGTGCCGGCCCAGCGCGAATGATCCGCCGGCCACTTCGAGCGCTCGCAGCCCCCGCTCGCCGAGGCCCGCCAGCTCGACGAGCACCTGCTCACGAACCACGTCGAGTTCAAGGCGGGCCTGCAGGTCGGCCGCTTCAGCGCGCCGGCTCCGGTCCTCGGCGCCACGCAGATGGCCTCGCTCCCGGAGCGCCGACCGCTCCAGTTCGACCAGCGTCGATCGGTCGGCCTCGTCCGACGCGGCGAGGCGCGCAAGCTCCGACCGGGCGGCCACTTCGGCGTGCTGGGCAACCTCGACCTCGGCGGCCAGGCGCGCTGCCTCGGCCTCGAGCTCGACGCGGCGCTCGGAGAGCGCGGTCAGCTCATGGTCCGATCGGATCGCCCGCTCTTCGGCCGCGGCCAGCGACTCTTCGGTGGCCGCCCGTCGCCGCTCTGCCTCGCGGCGGGTCCGCTCCTGCTCGCCCTGCTCGGCGGCGAGTCGGTCGCGCCGGTGACGCAGCTCGAGGGTGCGCTTCTCCCAGACGGCGATCGCCGTGCGGTCCGATTCGGACACGGCCTCCGTTGTGCCCGGGGTTTCGGCCACGCCGGGCGCCGCGAGTGCAGCCGTCGCCCGGCCGGCTTCTGCCTCCAGCCGGTCGGCCTGCGCATCGCTCCAGGCAGCCTCTCTGGCCGCCGCCTCCGCGTCCCGGCCAAGCAGCCGCTCGCGCTCCTCGGCCCGCCGCCGCTCGGCCCCCGCTGCCTCCTCGGTCCTGCGCGCGGACTCG
>VGPE01000232.1 GCA_016875645.1 Chloroflexota bacterium | reverse complement strand
GCGACGCCGGTCGACCGGCACGCCCCGGACGCGATCGCAGCGCTCGAGGCCGGCCGGGACGTCCTAGTCGAGAAGCCGATGGCTCGCTCGGCAGCCGAGGCGCGCGCAATGCTGGACGCGGCCGACTGAACGGGTCGCAGGCTGGCCGTCTGCTTCTACCAGCGCGGCAACCCGCGCCACCGCGAGGCCCGCCGGCTGGTGGCCGCTGGGGCCATCGGCCGCCCGACCGCGGCCCGCATCAACTTCTCCGGCCGGTCCCGCCCGCGCCACAGCGGCTGGCGGTTCGACCCCGGGCGAAGTGGCGGGGGCGTGTTCGCCGACCAGGGGAGCCATGCGGTCGACCTGCTGCGCTACGTCCTGCAGGACGAGGTTTCCGCGGTGACCGCATTCGTCGACACCCTCGCCGAGCCATCCGGCGTGGAGGACACAGCGTCCGTGATCCTGCGTTTCGCGGGCGGTGTGCAGGCCGTGGTGACGGCACACTGGAGCATCGAGGACCCGAGTGAGGGGCGAACCTCCGTCCTCGAAATCTCCGGCACCGAGGGCACCATCGTGACCTGGCCGCTCCACGACAAGTTCTCGCGGGGCACGCTGCTGCTGGCGAAGGCCGAAGGCGAACATGTCATCGCGACGCCTGAGATGAGCACGCATGTGGCGCTGCTCGACGCCTTCGCCGCGGATCCATGGCTGTTAGAAGTCGCGACTGGCCAGGACGGGCTCGCCGCGATGCTCGTGCAGGAAGCCGTCTACGAGGCGGCTCGCACGGAGCGGCAGATCCGCCTGTGACGAAGCTTATCGCGCGTGTCGCCTTCTACTACGGCGTGCCCGCCCGCGAGCCGAACGAGCAGACGAACCCGTACGGCAACCTGCTCGCCGACGGTCTTGCGCGCCTCGGGGTTGAGGTGACCTATACCGACCGCCACGACGAAGCCTGGATCCGCGAGCACGCCGCCGACTTCGACCTCATGCATTGGCACTGGCCGGCGCACGAGTACCAGCGGGCGACGGCAGCCGAGACGCAGGCCGCGATGGAGGCGATGGTCGGCGAACTGCGCCTGGCCCGCGACCTCGGCTGGCGGCTGGTGTGGACCGCGCACAACCTCTACCCCCACGACCGCACCTACCACGAGATCAACCGCGAGTTCCGCTTCCGGCTGGTGGAGCTGTCGACGGCGCTGATCGCCCACTGCGACCTGGCCGCCGAGGCGGTCCGCGCGGAGTTCCAACCCCGGGCGCCCATCCACGTCATCCCCCACGGCAACTTCATCGACGTCCTGCCGGCCAGTGTCACCCGGGCCGATGAGCGCGCGGCTCTCGGCATCCCGCCCGAGGCCTTCGTCTACGGGTTCATCGGCAACCTGCTGCCGTACAAGGGCCTCGAGGAACTGATCGACACGTTCCGCGCAGTGGACCCCGGCGACGCCTGGCTGCTCATCAGCGGCGGCGTGACCGTCCAGTACGGCAGCGACCTCCGCGCGTATGTGCGCGACCATCCGCGGATCGTTCTGCGCACCTACGACTACGCGCCCGGTGCCGCGTTCGTGCAGGTGCTGGAGGCATGCGACGTGATCGTCCTGCCCTTCCGGGCCTCCACGACGTCCGGATCGCTCGTCCAGGCCCTGTCGTGGCCGCGACCGGCCATCGTGCCGGCCATGGGCTGCCTGCCGACCCAGATGTCCGCCGAGGCGGGCATCCTCTATCCGCCGGACGAGACCGGCGCCCTCGAGACCGCAATGCGACGAATTCGTCAGATCGACCTCGGGCGGGCGCGCGCAGCCGCGTGGCAATCGGCCACGGCCGCCGACTGGGACGACATCGCGCGCCGGACCCTCGAGGCATACCTCGCATGACGGATCTCGTCGCCTTCCCGTCGGCCGCCTGGCTCGGGGCACTCCGCGCCCGGGGAACGGATCCGGGGTTTGCTGCCGCCCGGCGGGCGCTCGACGAACGGCTTGCGGGGTATCACCAGGTCCTGCCGGACCTGCCGGTGCGCCAGGCGGGCTACTACCACGACTTCTTCTGCCCGACGCACGCGGTGCAGCTGGTCTTCGACCCGCGCCAGCCGCATCGCCATCCCTGCCCGGTCGACGGCGAGGTCTTCGCGGGCGAGCCGTTCGACAGTGCCTGGGGCTGGTCCGTCAACGACATGCTTTCCGACGCGGCGCTGCGAGCGGCCGTCCGCCACGCGATGGGCGCACCCGGAGCCGCCGGCAAGCGAGCCGCCGACGCCGCTCTCACCCGCCACGTGCTTGCCGGCTACGCGGAGCGCTACCGGACGCTGCCGCGGGCCCCGAAGCCCTATCCGGGCGACTACCACGGGATCGCCTGCTTCAGCGCCCTGGACGAGGACGTCTGGATCATCCGCCTGGCCTGGGCGGCTGCCCTGCTCGGCGACGCCCTGGCGTCCGTCGATCGGCAGGCGATCCGCGAGGGGCTGTTCGAACCCGCGCGCGAGCACCTGGCCCGCGTCCGCTACCGCCAGGTCCAGAACGTCGCGAACTGGGACAACTCGGCGCTGCTGACGCTCGCTCTTCTCCTCGGCGACGACGCCGCCATCGAGGACATCCTCGAGGGCGAGTACGGCGTCCGGGACGAGCTGGCCCGTGGCGTCGGGAGCGACGGCCTCTGGTGGGAGGTCTCGCTCAGCTACCACTACTACGTGCTGGCGGCCCTCTCCTGGACCGTCCGCGGTCTCCGGGCATCGGGCCGGTCGTTCGCCCTCGAGGGTGTCGTCCGGGAGATGCTCCGGACGCCGCTCGACCTGGCGTTCCCGGACGGGTCGCTGCCGGCGATCAATGACTGCTGGTACCACATCAGCCTGCTGGGCGAGGTCGGCCACGGGATCCCCAGCGCGGAGGGCTTCCACGAGCTCGCCTGGGCGTGGTTCGGCCAGCCCGAGTTCGGACGGGTGCTCGCAGCGAACGCGACGAGGACCGGGCGCACGACGCTCGAGGGGCTGCTCGACGGCGCCGACGTCCCGGCGGCGGCCCCGGCCGGTTGGGCGGTTGAACGGCGTCCGAGCCGGCAGCTCGACGACCTTGCCGTCCTGCGCACCGGCGAACTCACCGCGATCGTGAAGGCCTCCCCGCGCGACGGCGACGCCCATGGCCACCCCGATCAACTCGGTCTGCAGCTGTTCGGGGCCGGCGGCAGGATCGCGATCGATCCGGGCACGCCCGGCTACGGCATCGCGCTCAACGACACCTGGTACCGCCAGACCGCGGCCCACTCCACGGCGCTGCTCGACTCGGCAAGCCAGCCGCCCGCGTCGGCCGCATTCACGTCCTTCGACGGGCACTCGGTCACGGCGGAGGCGCAGTGGGCAGACGCCGTCGATTGGGCGCAGGTCGTTGCACGCACCAGGGAGATCGAGTGGCCGCAGGATGCGTCGTCTGCCTACGCGGGCGTCAGGATGAAGCGTCGACTCCGCCTTGACGGTCCCCTCATGACCGACGCGTTCGAGGTCCAGGCGCCGGGTGAGCGCACCATCGACTGGCTGCTGCACGTGCGGGGTACGTTCGCGGGTGCCACGGAACCTGCCATCGGTGCGCTCGCGGGTGGCTGCGGCTACGATCAGCTGATCGACGTCCGTCGGATCACCGCAGTTGGCCCGCTCGCCTTCGAACTGACGGCTGGCCGGCTGACGCTCGACATCACGCCGGAGCCGGGTGAGGCACTGCTGCTGGCGTCCGCGCCCGGCAATCCCGCGGCCGATCGCCACCTGGTCGTTGTCCGGCGGCGGCGCGCGGCCCACACTCGCTTCGACGCCCGCATCCGGGTCCACAGCACGGGGGGAACCACTGGTGGCTGACACGACGCGAATCCGGGGCGTGATCCCGGCCATGGTCACACCGATGACGCCGGCCGGCGACCCCGACCCGGACGGGATCCGCTCGCACGTCCGGTTTCTGCTGGGCCAGGGCGTCAACGGGATCTTCACGCTGGGCAGCTCGGGCGAGTTCTCGCACCTGACCCTGCAGGACCGCGCCCTCGTGATCCGCACGATCGCCGACGAGGTCGCCGGTCGCGTGCCCGTGATCGCGGGCGCCAGCGAGAGCGGCACCCGCCAGGTGCTCCAGATGGTCGACATCGCCGCGCGCGAGGGCGCGGACTTCGCGGTCGTCCTGCCGACCTACTACATGATCCCGGGCGAGGCGGACGTCATTCGCCACTACGAGCTGGTCCTGGACCGCTCGCCGATCCCCGTCCTGCTCTACAACAACCCCTACTCGTCGCGCACGACCCTGACGGGGGGCCTGGTTCGCCGGCTGGCGGAGCACCCCAACGCGGCTGGCATCAAGGACTCCACGGGCGACTTTGCCTGGTTCCGCCAGCTCGTCGGCAGCTTCCGG
>VGPE01000231.1 GCA_016875645.1 Chloroflexota bacterium | reverse complement strand
CGGCTCGGAGTTCCGCTATTCGCCGCCGCCCCTCGACGAGGGCACCCTGGTGATCGCGGTGACCCAGTCGGGCGAGACCGCCGACACGATCGCACCGACCCGACTCGCTCGCGAGCGCGGTTGTCCGGTCGTGGCGGTCACGAACACTGTCGGCTCGGCGATCACCCGGGAGGCCGACGCCGTCCTGTTCCTGCAGGCAGGACCCGAGATCGCGGTCGCCGCCTCCAAGACGTTCGTCACGCAGGTCACCACGCTGGTCATCCTCGCGGCGGCGATCGCGAAGATCCGGGGCGTCCTGCCCGACGCCACCGAAGCGGCACTGGCCGCCGGGTTGCGCGCGCTGCCGGACCAGGCCGAGCGGGCCCTCGAGCGTGCGGCGGGGATCCCGGCGATCGCCCGCCGCTACGTGAACTCCCGCGGCTTCATGTTCGTCGGCCGCGGCGTCACCTACCCGGCGGCCCTCGAGGGCGCACTCAAGCTCAAGGAAGTCAGTTACGTGCATGCCGAGGGCTACGCGGCGGGCGAGCTCAAGCACGGCCCCATCTCGCTGCTTGACGCCGAGGTGCCACTCGTGGCGGTCGCCACGCGCGGCGCGACGTACGACAAGCTGATCAGCAACGTGATGGAGGGTCGGGCGCGCGACGCCCGCGTCATCGCCGTCGCGTCCGAGGGCGATGACCAGATCGAGCGCTTTGCTGACGAGGTGCTCTGGGTGCCGGACTGCATCGAGGCGCTGAGCCCGGTCCTTGCGGTCATCCCGCTCCAGCTGTTCGCGTACTTCACGGCGGTCGCCCGCGGCACCGACGTGGACCAGCCGCGGAACCTCGCCAAGTCCGTCACCGTCGAGTAGGCGCCCATGTCTGCTGCCGGTCCGCCTCCGGCGCCGCCCGGCACGAGCGAGCTCGGCATCGACATCATCCGGATCGATCGCATCCGGAAGACGATCGACCGCTTCGGCCAGCGCTTTGCCGACCGTGTCCTGACCCGCCGCGAACAGCGGTATGTCCGCGACCGCCCGGGCACGATGGCCGGCCGGTGGGCGGCCAAGGAAGCCGTCTCGAAGGTCCTGGGGCTCGGTGTCCGGGGAATCGGCTGGCGGGAGATCGAGATCGAGCGGCTGCCGACGGGCGCGCCTGCGGTCCGGCTGCATGGCCGGGCAGCGGCGCGTGCGGAGCAACTCGGGATGGACCGGATCGCGGTTTCCATCAGCCACGAGGACGACTACGCGGTCGCGATTGCCTTCGGCGTCCGGGCGGCCGGCGGCCGCTACGTGTTTCCATCCGATATCGAGGACCGTCTCGACGATCGCGAGCGGATGATCCTGGCGCGGATCGAGCGGTTGCGAGCGCTCGCGGCGGGCGACGCGACGCCGCGAACAGGGGTGGAGCCCGAGCATGCCTGAGCGGGCCAGGCCGGGATTCGGTCGAGCCCTGCCGGCCGATCCGGCCCCGGATCTCCCGCCCGAACTCGACGATCTCACCGCCGCATCGCTCCTGCCGGTTCGCGCGACCCGAGGCCACAAGGGCCTGTTCGGCAAGCTCCTGGTGATCGCGGGCTCGCTCGATTACGCGGGTGCGGCGATCCTTGTCGCCCGGTCAGCCGGCCGCGCCGGGGCCGGTCTCGTCACCCTGGCCGTGCCCGAGTCGCTCCAACCGCTGTTTGCGTCACGCGTGCTCGAGGCGACCACGATGGCCCTGCCCGAGGGCGATGTGGAGGACGTGCAACCTGACGAGGCGCTCGCCCGCATCCTCGACCATGATCACGACGCGCTGGTCGTGGGCCCGGGGCTGCGGCCGGGCCTCGCCACCACCGAGTTGATCCGCAGCCTGCTCGCGACCCCCGAGGCCGGGGCCGGCGCCGATCCGGCATCGGGGCCGCCGGTGCTGCTCGACGCGGAGGCGCTGCGCTCGCTGGCCTCGCTCGATGGCTGGTGGCACGATGTCCCGCGCCGCGCGGTGATGACGCCCCATCTGGGCGAGTTCAGCCGGCTGCGATCGGCCAGCGGCCAGGATCCCACCGAGGACGGTGACCTCGTCGCCGACGACGGAGCACGCGCGGCCGCGACTGCCGACGCAGCGCGTGTCTGGGGCCAGGTGGTCGTGCTCAAGGGCGCGCGCACGGTGATCGCCGATCCGTCGGGCGAAATCGCCGTCGCTCCGTTCGAGAATCCCGCGCTCGCGAGTGCGGGAACCGGCGACGTCCTGTCAGGCACGATCGGCTCGCTCCTCGCGCAGGGCCTCGCTCCGTTCGCCGCGGCGCGACTCGGCGTCCACCTGCATGGGCTCGCGGGGGAGGCGGTCCGGGCGCGCATCGGCGATGCGGGCCTGCTCGCCTCAGACCTGATCGACGAGATCGCGCTCGCCCGGAGGCGCCTCGCGCTCCTGGCGGAGCGGCGCGGCGGCCGTCGCGTCGGTTTCGCCGCCCGGGACGAGGGCGAGACCGCAGGCTCGTGACCGCCGATCCGATCCCGGCGCACGACCCGGACCTCGCACGTGCCGGACTGCCGCCCCTCCCGCGCACGGCGTGGGCGGCGGTGGACCTGGACCGGCTCGCGGCGAACCTGGAGGTATTGCGCGGCCTCCTGCCGACCGGCACGCGCATTGACCCGGTCGTGAAGGCGGACGCCTATGGCCACGGTGCCGTTCCGGTGGCGCTGGCACTCGAGGTGGCGGGAGCTGACGGCTTCGGCGTGACCACGTTCGACGAGGCGCTGGAGCTGCGGGTCGGCGGAGTGGAACGGCCGATTCTCGTGCTCTACCCGATCCCGCCCGCGGCCGTCAGGGAAGCGGCCCGCGAGCGCGTGGCGATCACCCTGGGCGACACAACCCTCGTGGCGCGGACGCTGGCCGCGGTGCCGGCGGACCTCGCGACGCCGCTCGACGTTCACGTCGAACTGGAGACCGGCCTCGGACGGGGCGGTCTCGACCCATCGATTGCGCTCGGGGTCGCGCGCCGGATTGCTTCCCACCCGGCGCTGCGCCTCGCCGGCGTCTGGTCGCACCTCGGTGCCGCGGGCGACCCGGAGCGCACGCGGCACCAGCGGGGCGTGTTCGAGCGCGCACGGCTCGAGTTCGGCGCGGCCGGCATCGCGGTCCCCCGATGGCATTTCGTCGCAAGCGGCGGCCTCCTTGCTGCCTCGACTGACGCGTACGACGCCGTACGCCCCGGGCTGGCGCTGTACGGGGTGGTCCCCGAGGGGCTGCCGATCGCGGCCGGGCGCCTTGATGCGGCTGCTGCACTCCGGCCGGTGCTCTCGCTCCGGGCACGACCCGTCCGCGTGGCCGATCTCCCCGCCGGCGTTCCCGTCGGCTACGGCGCGTCCTTCATCCCGGCGCGGCGCACGCGGATCGCGACCCTGCCGATCGGCTATGGCGACGGTTACCTGCGCGCGCTTTCGAATCGCGCGCCGGTGCTCGTACGCGGCGTTCGGGCCCCGGTCGTGGGGACAGTCGCGATGGACGCGATCACGGTGGACGTCACCGATGTTCCCGGGCCGCCGGTGAGCGTTGACGACGCGTTCGTGCTGCTCGGCGAGCAGGGGAGCGAGGCGATCCGGGCCGCCGAACTGGCGCAGCTCGGCACCACCATTTCATGGGAGATCCTCGCAGGCATGGCCCGGCGGTTACCCCGGGTGTACTATGCCGGGGCGGTACCTGTGGGTCTCCGAACGCTCACCACCCTGCGCGGGATGTGGCGACCCAGCGCAGGCGGCCCCGCGACCGACGCGACCCGGAGATCGGCAGACCCGTAGCGCGAAGGACGGCCAGTGGCTGGTGAGGCGATGAACGTCGGACGGACCCTCGGACCGGAATTCATGGACGAACTCGTCGAGCGCGTCGCCCGCGAGATCCAGGTCCGCGGCCTGACCACGCCCGCCGTCCACTTCCTGCAGGCGAGTCGCCCGTACCGCCCGCTCGGCGCCAACGCCATGCTGTTCTTCGACCCGGTTCTGCGCGGCGTGTTCGGCGGCGACCTGCCCCACGCAAGCGAGATCATGGCCGACGACGACGGCATCGAGCAGCTGATCGCCCGGCTCGAGGAACTGGACGAAGAGACCACCTGGGACGCCTAGACGCACCCACCGGGTTCGTCCATGGCGGCGTTGCCGCCTTCGCGCCCTCACTCACGCACATCCGGGTGCGCTCGCGTCGGCCGCTCGGCGGCGCCCTGCCCTGAACGACCCCAGCGGGTGCTCCGTTCAGTGAGCGCACAGAACCCGCCCCTTTATCGGCGCCGATCCGGCCGTCCCCCCGGTAGCATGGGATCGTGAGCCGAGAGCCCCGCGCCTTCTTCGCGATCGACCACGGCACCGCGACCACCTCGGTCGCGCTGGTCGCCCGGCTCGGCGGCCGCTGGCGCCTCATCGGCTCGCTTGCGTTCCCGACCGGAGTTGAGCCGGACCTCATCGCTGGGCTCCTGATTTCGCGCATCGCCCG
>VGPE01000230.1 GCA_016875645.1 Chloroflexota bacterium | reverse complement strand
ACTCCGCGCGCGCCAGGAGTGGCGCCGCGAGCGCCCGAACGTCGGCGCCGCTGTGCGCCGCGAGCGCCTGGCGCGCCAGGACGTCGAGTTCCGCGCGCGTCACCGACGCCAGGTGCAGCCGCAGCGCATCGAGTGAGCCCGGACCGGCCGACAGCTCGTCAACGCCGAGCCCGACCAGGACCAGCGCACCGGCCGGGTCGCCGGCCAGCTCGCCACAGACGGCGACCGGGATGCCGACTGCGTCGGCGCCCGCGACCACCATCGCGATCGCCCGCAGGACGGCCGGGTGCAGCGCTTCCTGGAGGTTCGCGAGGTCGGGGTTGGTGCGGTCGGCAGCCATGATGTACTGCGTCAGGTCGTTGGTGCCGATGCTGAAGAAGTCGACCAGCGGCGCAAGTTCGGCGCTCATGAGCGCGGCCGACGGTACCTCCACCATGATGCCCGTCACGATGCGCTCGGCGTGCGGCCTGCCCTCGGACGCCAGCGACGCCTGGGCCTCATCGCGAAGCTGGTGGAGAAGCTCCACGTCCTCGATCGTGGACACCATCGGCGCCATGACATGGGGAACGACGCGCGCCAGCGCGCCGGCGACCGAGATCGCCCGCAGCTGGGTCACGAGCATCGCCCGGTGGCGTGCCGCGAGGCGGAGTGCGCGAACGCCCAGGAATGGGTTGGACTCCGGCGGCAGCTCGAGGTAGGGGATCTGCTTGTCCCCGCCGATGTCGGCCAGCCGGATGACCACGGGCCGCTCGCCGAACGCGCGAAAGACAGCCCCGTAGGCCTCGATCTGCTCGGCCTCGGAGGGCGTCGAGCTGCGGCCCGTGAACAGGAACTCGGTCCGATAGAGGCCCACGCCCTCGGCCCGGACTTCGAGCGCCTGCGCCGTGTCCCGCTCCGACGACCAGTTGGCCAACAGGGTCACACGCTCCCCATCGGCGAGGGACGCAGGCCGGTCCCGGACCGCGCGCGCCCGTTCGGCAATCACGCCTGCGCCGGCCCGACGGGACTCAAGCCGGGCGAGGTCCCCAGGGAGCGGGTCGAGCAGGACCTCGCCGGTCGTCCCATCGATGGCGAGGTCGGCGGTGACGCCGGCGTCCTCGATGGCCTCGAGCAGGCCGCTGACGCCCATCACCGCGGGGATCCCCAGGCTGCGTGCGAGGATGGCGGCATGGGCCGTGGGGGATCCCTCCTGCAGGACGATGCCCAGCAACATCCCGGGCGCGATCTCGGCCGTGATCGACGGCGGCAGGTCGTCCGCCACGGCGATCGACGGCGCGGTCGGCAGCTCCAACCGGTGGTCCGAGACGAGCCGTGCCAGTCGTGCGCCCACGTCACGCACGTCGGCGGCCCGGGCGGCGAGCAGTTCGTTGTCGAGCGAGGCGAGCGCCGCCGCCGCGGCTTCCGCCGCCTCGTGGACAGCGGTGGCGGCGGGTGCCCCGGCCGCGATCCGCCGCGTGGAGTCATCGATGAGCGCCGGGTCCGTGACCATGAGCGCCTGAGCATCGAAGATGGCCGCCTCCTGGGCCCGGTCGGACGCCCGCAGCCGCTCGGCGAGGGCCTCGAGATCCCGGGCCGCACGCTCGGCGAGGGCCTGCAATTGCTCGACCGTGAGCGGTGCCTGACTCCCGGACGCGGCCGTCGTCGGATGCTCGCGGTGACGCCAGGCCGGTCCATGAGCGACGCCGGGGGCGACCGGGATCCCCGCGAGCGAAGTCATCCGTTCCCGGTGCCCGGCGGGACGTCGGCCGATCGGGGCGCAGCGGCTGCCGTCTGACTGGCCGCCGCATCATCGCCTGTCTCCGGCATCGTCTCGCCCAGTCCTTCGACGATCAGGCCGGCCAGCCGCGCGATCGTCTCGGCCGCATCCTCACCCTCGGCGGACAGTCGGATCCGGCTGCCCTGGCTCACGCCCAGGCCCAACACCCCCAGGATGCTCTTGGCATCGGCCTCGGCGCCGTCGCGGGCGAGATTCACCACCCGGATTCGGGACCGGCTCGCAGCGGCCGCTCGCACGAAGACGGCAGCTGGTCGAGCATGCAGGCCTGATGGGTTGCGGATCTCGGGTTCGATCGACTCCACGGCATCCCCCGCCGGCGCCGGGAATGGTCCGGCGACGCCCGCCGGACCAGCGTACCCGAGCTGCGGGACCGAGCCACCGTTTCGAACGGCCCCCGCGAGTGCGTCCGACCGGGCTGTTTCGACCGCCGCCGCGAGCTCCCGCAGTTCGGGCCACTGAGAATGGGCCGGGTCGGGTTCGAGGGCGTCGGCCACCTCCTGCAGGGGACCCATGCGGGCGATGCGAACGGCTTCACCCATCCGTTCGCACTTTCGACGGGCGTAATGCCGGTCGATCAGGGCGAGGGTGGCGTTGGGTGCGATCCCCACCCGCTCTTCGCCGCGACCATCGCGGGCCGCCCACGCCATCGCTGCAACCATCACCTCGATCTCGTCGTACGTGGGCCGGTGGGCGTCCACGGCGCCCGCGATCAGTCCGCGATCGGGCGGCACCGACAGCGCGAAGCGCCACGCCGCGGGCCCCGCGAGCGCGTCGAACAGCACGCTGCGGTAGGGCCGGTCCAGGACCGCAGCGAAGCCGGCCCGATCAACGGCGCCGCCCAGCGCCGAGAAGGAGAGGTGGACGATGTCGGTCTCCAGGCCCGCGGTGAGGGCGCGATGGGCCGCGGCCAGGAGCTCCCATTCCGCCCGGTCGTCGCCGATGGCGGTCGCCCCGTCTTCGTCGACCTGGACCACCGGAACGCCGGCGGCCGCGAGGGCGTGCAGCTCCGCGTTGAGCGCCTCGGCGATCGCGAGCGTGACCCATGGTCGTTCTGCCGCATCGATCGCCGCCAGCCGTCCGATCGTGTACGGGCCGATGAGGGCCTGCTTCACGGGCAGGTCCGTGAGGCCGGCCGCGAAGGTCCAGCCGGCCACCGTGATCGGGGCCGCCCACGCGATCGGCCCGGACAACCGCGGAGCGGTGACGATCTCGCCCGTCGGGAGCGTCGCCGTCGGGCCCGGCTCCAGGCCCTCCAGGCCGCGGGTCAGTGGCAGAAGCCGGTCGGGATCCCGGACGCCGCCGTCGCCCAGGAAAGCGAGCCCCGCTCGGGCCTGTTCATGGACGACCTCCGCCACGAACGCCTCGACGATCGCGGCGTGGTCGGCCGCGGGCAGTTCACCCGCGAGGAACCGCCGGTCCGCATCGCCGAGACGATCCGGCTGGGCGGGCAGGGGTCCCCTGGGATACCCGTTGGCGATGGTCGCGAACATGACGACGACTCCGGTGCGCGGAAAGGGAAACCGAAACGGGGCGGATGGCTCCGCCCCCTTTTCGGACTGCGACGGCGGCCGGGCGGTCCCGGCGAGTGCTACGCGCTCAGGAACTTGATGATCAGCTCCTGGGTCTGCTTGACGCACTGCTCGTGCGCCTGCGCTGCCGTGTACTCGCCCTTGATCAGCTTGCTGATCACGTCGTCGAAGACGGGCTCGTACGCGTAGGGCGTCGACCAGAGGTCGACCTGGCCCTTGGACTGCTTCTCGTAGGCCGGCAGCAGCGGCTGAAGGGCGATGACCTCGGGATCCGTGATGACCGAGGTCCGCGTGGGCGGATAGCGGGTCTCGGACATGCTGATCTCTTTGGCCGTGTCCGCCCGGAACAGCCGGTTGTAGAAGCTCCAGCTCGCGTCGAGCTGCTTGCCGAACTTGCCGACGCCCAGGCCGTCCGCGCCCGGCGAGGAGCCGGTCGTGCCGGCGTCGATGCCGGGGAAGGGGCCGTTGCGATGGCCTTTGACCGGTGGGTCGAGCGGCGTCTCGCTGTGGACCACCGTCGCGACGTCGCCCTTGCCGAACAGCAGGAAGGCATCGTGCTCGTTGGTGATGTTGAGGTAGTTCGGATCCCACCAGCCGGACTTGAGGCCAGCCTCGATGGTCTGGAAGGTCTTGAGGCCCTCCTCGCCGTCGAACTTGACCTGGGTCCGGTCCTCGCTGAACATCGGGTGGCCCGTGGAGTTGTAGATGTGCTTGAAGTAGAAGGCCGCGAACGTGCCGCCTTCACCCAGCCACGGCTGGACGCACGGGATGATCTTGGCTTCCTTGAACTTGGGCGCCAGCGCGAACAGCTCGGCGTAGGTGGTCGGCGGGTTCTCGCCGTCGAGGCCGATCTTCTCGAACAGCGTGGCGTTCCAGTCCCACAGCCACATGCTGAAGTGGATCGGGAGGCCGCGGAGGACCTGGTCGCTCTGGGTCGTGAAGCCCTTCAGCGCGACAGCGAGGAAGTCGCTGGTGTCGTGCTCGTACTTGCCCTCGAGCGGCAGCAGGAGCCGGGCACCGAAGCGCTGCATGAACAGGTCATAGGTGTACTGGAGATCCCACGACGAGTCCTGCGTCGCGATCATCGCGGCGATCTTGACGGGCTTCTCGTTGAACGGGATGTTCGTGAAGGTGGCGTCGCCGCCAGTCTCTTCCTTCCAGTGCTTGAGCCCGA
>VGPE01000229.1 GCA_016875645.1 Chloroflexota bacterium | reverse complement strand
CTACCCGACGCTTCGCCATCCGGACCCGGGCTGGGTGGCAGCCCCGACGATACTGCGGGCAGCCCCGCGATCGACGCTGATCTCGGCCCTCAACCCACCTTCCGCGTCCGCTTCGACACGAAGTCTACCAGGACGTACTCGCCCAGCCGCTCCGGCGTGGCATAGAAGGCGCGGCCACGGTTGAGCCGCGTCATGAGCGCCACGAATTCCGCCAGGGCCCGCGAGCGCTCGAGCATGAACGTGTTGATCGTGATGCCGTCCTTCGTGCAGCGGACAACCTCGCGCAGGGTCTCCTGGATCGTCCGTCGCGTGGGCGGGTAGGAGAACTCCACCTGGCCGTCTTCGGAGTGGGCGGTGGGCTCGCCATCCGTGATCACGACGATCTCGCGGTTGCCCCCGTGCTGGCGGGCGAGAATCCGGCGCGCGAGCATCAGCCCGTGCTGGAGATTCGTGCCGTACTCGTAGCCGTGCCAGG
The DNA here is from genome assembly GCA_016875645.1 of Chloroflexota bacterium. GTDB lineage: Bacteria > Chloroflexota > Limnocylindria > Limnocylindrales > CSP1-4 > VGPE01. Next base: position 4,018 of record VGPE01000229.1, on the reverse strand, counting down.
ACAGCTCCGCGAGTGTCTCGGGCCGGATCTCTCGGGCGTAGTACGCGAAACCGATGACCGACAGGTGATCGCGCGGAAACTCGGACCGGATCAAGGTGTTCAGCGCCACCGCGACCTTCTTGGCGGCCACGAAACAGCCGCGCAGCAGCATGGAGCGGCTCATGTCCACGAGGAGCACGGTGGAGGTCCGCGTGGTCTCCTCGGTCCGATGGACCTCGAAGTCATCGGGCGACAGGCGCAGCCTGCACAACTCACGCTGTCCCGCGATCGAAGCGTTCGGGGACGCTGCGCCGAACACCGGCGCGTTCTCCTCGCGTGACAGCGCGTTCGCGAGCGTCCGGTTGAGGTCGAGGTGAAACGGGTCGCCGAACTCGTAGCGCTTGGTCGTCTCCTCGCGCTCCCCGCCCCGGCCGGCCCGGTTGATGCGATGGCCCCCGAATGCGTCGCGCCGCAATCGTCCGAACAGGTCTTCGAGAACCTTCTGGCCGATCCGGCGGGTGCCCCGCGGCGTCAGCTCGAGCCGCTCCCCCACCCGCTCGAGGTACCCCGCGTCCTCGAGCCGTCGGGCGAGGTCGTCGAGCGCGTCGAGGTCGCGGACCGCCTCGTCGCCGGCAAGGTCACGCAGCTGCTCCCGGTCGATCGCGCCGAGGTCGCCGGGCCCGTCGGCACCGGCCAGCTGGCCTTCCAGCGCTTCGAGCGCGGCGAGGCGCTGCATCTGCGCGAGCGCGCCCTCCAGGCCGAGCCCTTCCTGGCCACTGAACCGGAAGCGCTCGCCGAGGCCGCCGGGCAACAACTGGTCCATGGTGGCCGCGAGCTGGGCCAGGTCCCAGCGCAGGCGATCGTCACGCAGGAGCGCGTCCATCATTGACTGCAGCTCCGCACGCTGCTCGGGGCTCATCGAGCGCAGGAGCGACTGCATCGCTGCCATTCGCTGGGCGAGCTGCTCGATCACGTCGTCGAGCGTCCGCGCGCCGGGGAAGAAGGCGCCGTGCTTCGCGAGGAACTCGCTCGCGTCGGGATCGCGCCCCGCCAGTCGCTCCTCGAGCAGCCGGTTCAGGTCGCGGACCATCTCGCGGTTGGCGGCCAGTTCGTCGGGGCTGATGTTGCGGATCGCGTCCGAGAGGCCGCTCATGTACTGGTCGAGGACGGTGCCGGTCAGCCGCTCCACCAGCTCATCGAAGCGGCGGCGCGACTCGGGCTCGAGGAAGTCGTACTCCCGAAGCGCCCGGATCCGGTCGCCGACATCCGCGGGCAGCGCGTCGAGTCGATCGAGCCGACTGGCGGCCATGTCGCGCAGCATCGAGCGGAGCCCCGCGTCGTCCGGGCCCGCCGGCGGCGCGGCCTCCTCATCGGCGGACCCCGGAGCGTCCCGCGCGGCCGTGTCCAGTCGCCGTTCGACCCCGGCGCGCTCCTGCGCCACGATGGAGTCGAGTTCGTCGCGGACGTCCCTGAGCGCGTCGCCCAGTCCATACCGCTCCAGGAGTTCCTTGCGCCGTTGGGCGAGCCGCCGCATCAGGTCCTCGAGGCCGGCCATGTCCGGCCGGGTCGGATCGCCGGACTGCCAGCCGCGCTCCATCAGGCGTCGCAGCGCCGAGGCGAGGTCGCCCTGGCTCATGAGGTCGTCGGCGAGGGCCGCCATGATCTCGTCGGCATCGAGATCCGGGAGCGTCTGGCTGCCGTCCCAGCGCCGGTATCGCGCATGCCGTGGCAGGGACGGCTCGCGGCCGGGAGTCGCGTCGCGCTCCGGCCCGAGGTCGCGCGGGTCCGGCGTGTAGAAGGCCATTGACGGAGTGTAGGCGGGGTCACGATGACGACCTGGGTCGGCTCTCAGACGACCTGGGTCGGCTCTCAGACGACCTTGGTCGGCTCTCAGACGACCTGGGCCGGCGGCCTTAACGATCGGGTGCGATGCCCCTTGATGCATCTGCGCGGCTCTCAACGATGCGTTGATGGGCATCGCGACGCACAGTGGTCTCGGGCCGCGGGGCGCGGCCAAGGGCACGGGGCGGGCGACCCCGCGGGGCGGGCCCCGTGCCCCCGGTTTCGCGGGCGAGTCGCCCGGCATGCCTGCCGCCGCGCGACGCCATCGGCTGCGAGCCCGAGTCCGCGGGCGCGCAGGCCTGCGGCCGGCCGCCTACCGGCGGTAGACGAGCCGGCCCCCGCCGCGCTCCTTATTGATCCGCCGCTGGAGATGGAGTCCCTCCAGGACGAACTCCACGGCTGACGCCACGACGGCGGGCGACTCTGCCCCATCGCCGGGGTCGCCTGCGGTCAGCCGGCGCACCGCCTCGGCAAGCCCGGGAGTCTCGCGCATCCAGCGCACGTAGTTGCGCGACGGGATCTGGTCGCCCGTCTCGAGCACCAGGCCGCCCTCGAACGCGGCCACCACCTCGTCGAGTTCATCGAGCGAGAGCCTGCGGTTGAACGTCGCATAGATCGACTTGGTGATGAGCCGCTCCACGATCCGTTCCTCGGGTGCCTCCTCGCCCACCGACTCCAGCTCGATCTTGCCGGCCGTCGACGCGAGCACCGCACCCAGGTCCGACACGCGGGGCGCACCGGCGGTTTCGCCGAGCCGGATCGCGCGCTTGAGGGCCGCGGCACGCAGGACCTCGAGATTGGCCACCGACACGCGGACGCTGACCCCGGATCGCTGGCTGATCTCGGGCGCCCGACGGGCGAGATGGGTGAGTTCGGCGAGAGCCTCGGCCATGAAGCCGGGCACCGTGACCGCGGGAACCCCTTCCTCGTCCGGGAAGCGCAGGTGCTCCTGCTCCATGATCAGGACCTCGTGGTCCAGTGAGCGGGGGTAGTGGGTCCGGATCTGCGAGCCCAGGCGATCCTTGAGCGGGGTGATGATCCGGCCGCGGCTCGTGTAATCCTCGGGATTCGCGGAAGCAACGACGAACAGGTCCAGCGGCAGACGGATGGTGAAGCCGCGGATCTGGACGTCGCGCTCTTCAAGGATGTTGAGCAGGCCCACCTGGATCCGCTCGGCAAGATCCGGTAGCTCGTTGATTGCGAAGATGCCCCGGTTGCAGTGCGGGATCAGCCCGAAGTGGATCGTCAGCTCGTCTGACAGGTAGCGCCCCTCCGCGACGCGCACCGGGTCCACTTCGCCGATCAGGTCGGCAATCGTGATGTCGGGCGTCGCGAGCTTCTCGCCGTAGCGCCGGTCCCTTGGCAGCCAGGCGATCGGGGTGTCGGGTCCTCGCTCCTCGGCGATCGCTCGTGCGGCAGGGCTGATGGGAGCCAGCGGGTCGTCGTTGAGCTCGCCGCCGTCCACGATCGGCAACCATTCCTCGAGCAGGCCGACGAGGAGTCGCGCCATCCGGGTCTTGGCCTGGCCCCGCTCACCGAGGAACACCAGGTCCTGACCGGCGAGAATCGCATTCTCCACCGCCGGCAGAACCGTTTCGGAGTACCCGACGACGCCGGGGAAGATCGCGTCGCCGGTCGCGAGCCGGCCCAGAAGGTTGGTCCGCAACTCCTGCTTGACGGTGCGCTGGCGATATCCGGCGTCGAGAAGCTGCCGAAGCGTGGCGGGCTGCGGGTGCGGTGCAAGCGCCATGGCGGACCTCGTCGCTGGGGATGCGCTCAGGACGTGACGGCGGCCGGGGCCACAGCGTAGGCGGCAATCGCTCGCCGAACCTCGGCGCGGGCGGTGATCGATGCGTGGGTCAGCCCGACGAGGAAGCCGGTGCGTCGCTCGTGCTCCAGCTCGTAGTCGCCGGCGCGGCGGCCGACACGGAAGGCCAGCTCGGGAACGATCCCCCAGCCGAACTGCTCGAAGGTGTCGCTCTCGGCGTCGAACGTGGTGAGGACGGCCGGTGACAGCCGCTGGACGTGCCCGTGGGCATCACGCGCGACCGGACGGACGTAATGCGCGGCGAGCACCCGCGTGCCGCGGCCGGCGACCTGGCCCACCACCAGGACGACACCCAGGGCACTGAGCTCGTCGTCTGCGACGCCGATGGGACGACCCCTGAGAACCTCGAACACGCGTTCGAGGGACCCA
>VGPE01000228.1 GCA_016875645.1 Chloroflexota bacterium | reverse complement strand
CAGGTGCCGCTCGTCGCGCGACGGCGTGCCCCACTCCTCGTCGTGGTAGACGACCATCAGCGCGTCGGCGCCGGCAGTCCACTCGCAGCGGCGGCGGTCGTCGTCCATCGGTCGATGGTAGGCGCCCGGCCGGCTCGGACCTGTCAGGAACTCGGGCGCGGTCTCCAGGCTCCGCCGTCGACGTCACGCTGTCGCCGATGATTGGCGCGTCGGCTGGCGGGCCGGGAACTGACGGGCCCGATCGGACGCTGCGCGCACGGGAGGCTCATGTCGATGGATCCGGAACCCACGCCGCCCGATCTGCTGGCGATCATGTCGACGATGCGGGCGATGCGGCGCCTGCGCCCGGACCCGCCACGACCGCACTCCTCGAGCGCCTCGTCGAAGCTGCGACGTGGGCTCCCAATGCGTCCAACGTCCAGGGCTTCCACTACGTGGTCGTCACGGACCGCGCACAGATCGCACGGCTGGCCGACCTGTGGGCGGTCTGCGTCGACGTCTACCACGCGTGGATGGCGTCCGCGGCTCCCGGTCACCGCGACCGCGACCGATTCGAACGGATCCGTGCCGCGCACCTCTACCAGCGCGACCACTTCGCCGAGACCCCCGCCCTGATCGTCGCCTGCTACGACGCGGGCGGCTGGTTCCGCCGGATCCAGCTCAACTGGCCTGGCGCCCTGCGGGGCTTCCGTCGGCTCGGCCCCAGGCGAACGCTCCAGTTCCTGCGTGGCGCCCGCGCCTACATGGGCCGCTCCGAGGCGGCCTCGATCTACCCCGGCGTCGAGAACCTCCTGCTGACCGCGCGGGCGCTCGGCCTTGGCGCGACGCTGACCACCTGGCACCTGACCATCGAGCGCGACTTCAAGAAGGTGCTGGGCATCCCGCGCCGCGTCCGGACGTTCGCCCTGATCCCGGTGGGGATGCCAATGGGCAACTTCGGACCCGTCCGGCGCCGGCCCCTCGCCGAGATCGTCCATCGCGATCGGTGGTGATCCCGAGCGCCGCGCTAGCCTGTCCGCGATGACGGCTCCAACAACGTCCGCGTCGGCTCTGCGCGTCGTCCGCACGCGCGCTGAACTTCGCACTGCCATGGCGGCCCTCCCTCGCCCCGTCGGGCTCGTGCCGACGATGGGTTGGCTGCACGCCGGGCATCGCTCGCTGATCGCGAGGTCGGAGGCCGAGAACGCCTCCACTGTCGCGTCGCTGTTCGTGAATCCGAAGCAGTTCAACAGCGTTGGCGACCTGGCGCGCTACCCGCGCGACGAGGCGCGAGACCTGCGGATCTTCGCCGAGGAGGGCACGGACCTCGTGTTCGCGCCGGACGTGGACGAGGTCTACCCGCCGGGCTTCGAGACGACCGTGAGCGTCGGCCGCCTCGCGACGGTCCTGGAAGGCGCAGCACGGCCGGGCCACTTCGACGGGGTCGCGACCGTGGTCAGCATCCTGTTCAACCTGGTCGGCGCGGACGTCGCGTACTTCGGCCAGAAGGACGCGCAGCAGGTGATGGTGATCAGCCGCATGGCGCGCGACCTGGGCATCGCCACTCGCGTGATCCCCTGCCCCACCGTCCGCGAGCAGGACGGACTGGCGCTCTCGTCGCGCAACGCACTGCTGTCGCCCGAAGCGCGGGCGGCCGCGCCAGTGGTCCACCGGGCGCTCCGGGCGGCGGTCGGGCGGTATGCGGCCGGCGAGCGCTCCGCAGACGCCCTCCGCGACACCATGCGACGGGTCCTCGCGACCGAGCCGCTGGCCGATCCCGAGTACGTCAGCGTGGCGTCACTGGCTGACGACCGGGAGCTGACCGAGCTCGCGGGGGACGTGGTGCCACCCGCCCTGCTGTCCATGGCCGTCCGATTCGGTGAAATCCGGCTCATCGACAACGAGCGCCTCGGATAGGCGTTCCGCACGCAGGGTCAGGCGCCCGGTGATGCCCCGAGTGCGGGCCGTGCGACAGAAAGGACGCGGTCCACGTCGAGGTGCTCCGCGACGAGTCGCTTGATCAGGTCGATCTTCCCCTCGTCCGATGCGTGCGTCTTGACGAGCAGGTCGTGGACGGCCGATGCGACGGGGTAGGTGTCGGCGGCGACGAGGGTCGCGAACAGGTCCGCTCCGCGGATCGCATCGAGGACGGCGGGGCCCGGCCGGTAGCCGCCGGTCAGCACCAGGCCGAGGGCGGCGCGCCGCTCCCTGCCGCGCGCCGCGATGATCGAGCGGATCACGTCCTCCCGGTCGCCGGGCACGATGACCAGCGTGCCCGGCCCCACGCGCTCCAGCATGTGGTGCGGCTGCATGGCGCCGATCGCCACGCCGTCGATCACCCGGTCAAGGTCGGGGCCGGGGCAGATCGACTCGCCCCCGAGACCGTCCGCGATCATGCCCAGGGTCGGGTTGGACAGGATCGGCCGATAGGGCAGGACGCCCAGGAGCGGGATCCCGTGGCGGGCGAGACCGCGTTCCAGCACGCGCGCGATGTCGGGCCGGGCGTCCAGGTCCACCTTGTTGACGATCGCGCCGGCGACCTCGACGCCGTGGCGCTCGAACAGCGTCGCGTTGAGCACGATCTCGTCGATGGGCCGGCCGACGCCCCCCTCGCTGACGATGACCGCCGGCGCGCCGAGCATCGCCGCGACCGCGGCGTTGGAGAGGTCGATCACGGCGCCCACGCCCGCGTGGCCCGTGCCCTCGATCAGCACGAGGTCCCGTCCCGCGAGGCGCGCATGGGCGGCCCGAATGCGGGCGCCGAGGTCCTCCACCACGTCGCCCGCGATGAAGGCCTTGGTGAAGCCGCGCGGGATGTGGACCGGGCTCATCACCGTGAGCGGGTCGGGCAGGCCGAACACGGTCCGCATCAGGACCGCATCCTCGTCGGCGGGGATGTCGTCCTCCACGACCGTCCGCTGGCCGACCGGCTTGATGAAGCCGGTCGAGAGGCCGCGCGAGAGGAAGCCGCTGAAGAGCCCGAGGCACGCGGTCGTCTTGCCACGGTTCATGCCGGTGGCGGCGAGGTAGAGATGGCGCACCGTGCGCTCCGGAGCCGCGCTGGTTCGACCGCCCCGCGTGGTCAGCCGCGCGCGGTTGTCTTGCGCTCTACCAGCGCGATCGCGTCGCGCAGGCGCGATACCGTCTCGGCGTCGATCGCGTCCGGCTCGAGGTAGGGCCCGAGGCGCTCCATCACGTCCGAGACGAGGCCCAGGAAGACGCTCGCGTCGGCCACGAAGAACTGCGGCTCGTTGTTGTAGCGGACCAGGGTCAGGCGGCCCTGGAGCACGCGCCGCTCCTCGACGTGCGCGATCTGGGTCGCGAAGTTGTGGCCCTGGATCCCGTCGGGGTTGTTGAGGAAGTTGAGCGCGTTGTCGATCGCCAGGCCGAAGCGGGCGCGCCAGGCGACGAGGCGCTCGTGCACCTCGGGCGGGATGCGGACCTCGGCCACCTCGTCGAAGACCTCGGGCGCCACGGTCAGCAGGCCGACGAGCGTCGTGCCGGCACGCGGGCCGAGCATCACCTGGAGGCTGCGCTCCAACGTGAAGACCTCGCTGTCGAAGCGCGGGCTGGTGATGACGTCGGTCAGCAGGTCCTCGACGTTGTCGAGGATGCCGGGCTCCGCGACCGCGTTCGCGAGGTGGAGGATCTCCTCCTTGAACAGGAACTTCTCTTCGTGATCGAGCATGGCGAGGATGGTACTCCGGGCGTCGATCGCCTTCGGGGGCGCGGCAAGGATCCCGCGCCGGCACCGCGTCGCTCGCGTCCGGCGCCGGGTTCCTCCAGGTCAATCAGCCGGCCGGATCGTGACCGAGACCGTCATGTTCCAGACGATGCCGGCCGGCATCGCCTCGTCGGGCTCGATCGTCACCGGCACCACCACGTCCCCCTGGCGATCCACGCCCAGGCCACCGATCGAAGTGACGCGGCCGGCGATCTCGACGCCCGGCAGCGCGTCGAAGGCGATGCGCGCGCTGTTCCCGACCCGGACCCTGACCGCGCCGTCCTGGGCCAGGTCTGTCGTCTCGAACTGCCAAGCGGAGGTGTCCGCGATCCGCAGGAGCGGCACGCCCGGCAGCACCTGCTCCGCCCGGACGACCGACAGCCAGGCGACCGCGCCGTCGATCGGGGCCGTCAACGTCAACTTCGCCCTTGCAGCCTCCAGGCCGGTCACGACTGCCCGTGCCCGCTCCACGTCGGCAGCGGCCGCGTCCCCAGCGCGACAAGCGACAGTCAGCGCCGCTCGCGCCGCCCCCAGCTGCGAGCGGGCGCCGGAGAGAGCAGCACGGGCGATCTCCACTTCCGCGTCGGCGGCCCGGATCCGGGCGTTCTCCGCATCCTCGGGCACGAGGTCCCGCGCGGCGGTCGCGGCAGCCACCCCGGCGGTGGCCTGTGTGACAGCCGCGCTTGCCGCGCCCACGCCCTCTAGGAGCCTGCGTCGGTAATCGCCGCCAGGGCGGGAGCCCAGGCGGCTGACGACGGAAACGGGGGAAGCGGGATGGCCCGAAGGCCGATCCGGGCCGGAACATGGTGGCGCATGACCCCTCTCACGCTCCGACCGGTCGGCG
>VGPE01000227.1 GCA_016875645.1 Chloroflexota bacterium | reverse complement strand
CCACGGCCGGCCGGTCAGCTGCCAGCGCCACGAGGCCGCGCAGACCACCGAATCGAAGGCCGTCCAGGGCTCCGGGCGGTAGCCCAGCAGGTCGAACTCGATCGGCGGCCGGTCGGTCGTCTCGATCGCGAGGGCATTGACGCCCGCCGCGAACGCATCCAGCAGCGCGCGTGTCTCGGGTGCCAGTCGTTCAAGCTCCGCGCGCGAGAGGCCGGGCAGGTCCATGGTCCGCGCCAGCACGTCGGCCTCGACGGCCTCGGCGCCCAGCACCTCTGCCAGGCGCCCGTGGCCGCGCCGGCGGCGGATGTCCATCTGGAACAACCGGTCCTGGGCCATCGCGTAGCCGTAGCCGAAGAACAGGTCGGTGTCTGTCGACGCGAAGACGTGTGGCACGCCACGGTCGTCGCGGAGGATCTCCACGTCGGCGCCGACGCCAACCCTGCGGTGGCCGTCGTAGTCGGGCAGGCGGCGCTGCGTTTCTGCGCGCCATGCGGCCCGCAGGGCGTCGGGCGCCAGTCCGGCCTCGTGCGCAACGTCGTCGAGTCGATCGCCGCGGCCGAGCCGGGCCAGCGTGGCTGGCGCGACCCCCTCTGTCACCCGTCGCCCTCCTGAGAGATCAGGTGCCGAGGGTAGCCCAATGCCGATGGTCAGAGGTGGTTGCGGCGGTAGGACCGACTCCAGCGGCGGGAGTGGTACGGCGCCCCGTCAATCGTGACCTCGAGCTGCACCGTGACGTGGAACTGGCCGGCGTCGCTGCGGATCTCGCCACGCGCCCGTGAGACGGTGGTTCGGGCCGGACCCTCAAGCGAAAGCGTCGAGACGCCGACGATGCTCGCGTTCGCCGGCTCCGCCTCGTCAACGCTGGTCGTCGCCTCGCTCTGGGAGTGGTAGAGCGACCCGTCGGACAGCCGCGTGCCGGCGTTCGTGCGAAGTGCAACCTCGACGGTCCCGCGAGTGAGGTCGCGCGTCACCCGCCAGCTCGGCGGTTCGAACGCAAACCCGGGTGGCTCGTCCAGCGGCCGTGCGGGTCGCAGCTCCGGGGCCGGCAGCGGGTCAGGACGCGGCGGAACCGCCGGGAGCACGAGGCGACTCGGCGCGTCCCCACCCACGGCAACGGTCAGGTTGTACGGGCGCGGAGACGGCCACAGAAGGGGGGTAGTCCGCGCCGGTGACCGCGATCCGGATCGCATGACCTGGCGCGAAGACCCACGACGTCGCCTCCAGGGGGACCTCCACGTCGTAGGCGCGGCCGGGCTCCAGGGGCGACGGGCGCTCGTGTGAGTCCCGATGGATCAGGTTGAGAACGCCCTTCGTCACCAGCGCCGCGGCGCTGTCGGGCGCAACGTCGAGGAGACGCACGACGACAGTGGCGACGTCGGTCGTGGCCGAGACCCGGAGCGCGACGCGTCCCGCGCCGAGGATTTCGAGCGGAGCGTCGAGCGGCGCGGAGGTCCACAGGAGCGACCGCGCGTCTTCCAGCCGCTGATCGGCGGGCTGGATCGGCACGGCGGACGAGCCACCGAAGAGCCCGAAGGTCGTACCGACGTTGCTGTGGTACGCGATGCTCGCCTGACCGGGCTCACGATCGGCTACCGCTGCGAAAGCACTGCGCGTGAGATGGAACGTGCGCTCCTGGCCGCGGGCCAGCGGCCACTCGGCTTCGTGGCGCCACTCGCCGGTCGTGTGCGATCGGCGGGAGGCCGGCGGGTCATAGTGCTGCACATAGATCGTGATGGGCGGCTCGTCCATGACGCCGTTGTCGACGTCGCCCAGCCAGTGCTCGAAGAATCGCGCGATCTCGTGGGTGATGTCGATCCGCGGGCCGAGCGGGGCGACGTCGCCCCACGAATGGCCCCACGGGCCGACGATCACCTTCTTCGGGCAGCGCAGGTGCTCGAAGGCCCGCAGGTTGCAGTTCGCGTAGTCATCGCGCCAGCCGCCGATGAGGCACGTCGCGGCCCCCACCGCGCCATAGTCCTCGCACAGCGAGCCGTGCTTCCAGTAGTCGTCGTAGGTCTGGTGCCCGATCCAGTTGAGCAGCCACGGCTCGGCCGCAAGGTGTTCGTCCCAGGTCTTCGCCCAGTCGTCTCGAGCGTCTGGCGACGGCGGCAGCGCGTTCATCGCGACCATCGAGAGGCCGTACGTCCCGACGTCGAACATCATCTGCATCGAGCCGCCCTTGTAGTGGCAGTCGTCGGTGTAGCGGTTGTCCGTGAAGTACATCGGGCAGATCGCCTTGAGCGCAGGCGGCCGGCACATCGCGACCTGCAGGCTGTTGAAGCCGCCATACGAGCTGCCCCACATGCCCACGCGCCCGTTCGACCACGGCTGCGCCGCGAGCCAGGCGATGACCTCGCTGCCATCGGCGAGCTCCTGGGGCGAGTACTCGTCGGTCGCGGTGCCGCCCGAGCTGCCGCTGCCGCGAACGTCGACGCGGGCAGCGACGATGCCACGGCTGGCCAGCACACGGTGCATGCGCGTCAGGCGCGTCAGGGCGTCGTCCTTGCGGTACGGGTAGTAGTCGAACGCAACCGGATACCGGCGCCGGCCGGCGAGTGCGTCCGCGTGGGGCAGGTACAGGTCCGCCGAGAGGGTGACCCCATCAGCCATCGGGAGCACGACATGCCGGATGACGTGCACGGCGGAGGTGGCGTCGACGGTCATCGCTTGGCATTCTGGCAGTCCAGGGTTCGGCAGGAGGAACACGCATGCTCATCGGGTACGTCAGCGACGAGCGCTATGTCGCGCTCGAAGACGTCGGAATCGAGTTCGAGCGCGACGGGAACACTGTCGCGGTGGTGCGCTCCACGCCCCGCGGGCGCGTGATCGCCGACCTGCCGCCGGGCCGCTACGACGTGACGCTGCGGAAGTCGGGGTTCGGCCGCAAGCGCGTCACAGTCGACATCGCGGATGGCCGCCGCGCCCACCAGTTCCGCCTGCTCTCCGATCGGCTGACGGGCTACGTCTGGCCGCGCTGGGTGCGCGGGGGGGATCGGGCGGAGCTGCTCTTCCACGCCCTCGAGCCGTACCGGCTCTCGCTCTGGCGGTACGGCTGGCGCCGCGAGTTCGTCCGCACCCTGGGCTGGTGGGACGAGCACGGACCCGACGCGAACATGCAGATCACGCCCGACGGCGACTACACCCAGACCGGCGTCGCCTTCAACAAGACCGGCTACGGCAACAACCCCCACCACACGCAACTGGTGACGGCGCCCGGGCGCGGCGGCCTCCATTACGTGCACGCAGATGGCGAATCGGGTGCCTTCTTCGCGGCGCCGTGGATCGTCTCACCGGCCGCCGGTGCCGCCACGGCGCCGATCGCGGTGGTCATGTCCACCAACACCTGGAACGCCTACAACAACTTCGGCGGCCGCTCCAACTACATCAACCCGGCCGGCCTGCTGCCGGAGCCCACCGTGAACGGCCGCCAGGAGTTGAGCCGCTACCGGGCCGACGCGCCGCCGGACTGGCTGGCGCCCGATGAGGCGTTTCTGCCGCTCTCCTTCGAACGTCCCGAACCGTTCAACTCGGTGCCGCGCGACGCGGATCCCACCGACCCGATCGCCGGTCGCCAGCCCAACCACCTCGCACCCGCCGAGTGGCGCCTGCTCGCCTGGCTCGAGCGTGAGGGCTTCGGCTACGACGTCTACTCGGACGCGCAGCTCCACGACGGCACGCTGGACCTCACGGGCTACCGGGTCCTGATGATCAGCACCCACCCCGAGTATTGGACCCGGCAGCAGTACGAGCGCACCCTTGACTGGGTGGAGCGCGGCGGCGGGCGGCTGCTGTACCTGGGCGGCAATGGGATCAACGCGGCCGTGGAATACCCCACGCCCACGACGATGCACGTCCTCTCGCACCTGGCCGCGGTGGACGGGTCGCTCGGCCAGCCCGACCCGGCCGACCCGACCCGCTGGCTCGACAGCCGCTTCCACCGGGCGGTCGGGCCGGAGGCACGGCTGCTGGGTGTCGCCACGACGGAGACGGGGATTATGACCGCCGCTCCGTACCGGGTGATCCGCGCCGACCACTGGATCTTCGAGGGGACGGGGCTGCGCGAGGGCGACCTGTTCGGCCTCGAGAGCCAGCACGAGCGGGTCTCGGGCGGCGCCTCGGGTCACGAGACCGACAAGATGTCCGCCCAGTCGCCCGCGGGGACGGTTCTCCTCGCCAAGGGGCTCAACCCCGACGAGGGCGGCGCCGAGATCATCGTCCACGAGACCGCGTCGGGCGGTGCGGTCTTCTCGGTGGGCTCGATCGTGTGGCCGGCCTGCCTGCTCGTCGACCCCGGGGTTTCACGGATCACGTCCAACGTCGTTCGCCGCTTCCTGGCCCGCTGAGGCCGTCCCGCCGCGGGCGCGGGTTGAAGTCTGGAGGGTCGGCCGCGACGCTCCGCGGTCTCCCCCGCCCGTGACGGTCGGGGTCGCGCTGATCTGGACGAGGAATCAGTGCGCGTTCGGTTGATGGTGTTGTTCACAACCTTGACGATCGTCGTCGGGGCGTGCGCGGGGACGGCCGCGACACCGGCCCCCACGGCGGCACCCACCCCGGCGCC
>VGPE01000226.1 GCA_016875645.1 Chloroflexota bacterium | reverse complement strand
CCGGCCCGCCCTGCCGCTCGAGCGCGGCGTGGCGGAGGCGGCGCGCGGCGCCACCGGCTACCTGCTCACGCTGCTGGCGGTCTCGGCCGCCCTCGTGCTGGCACGGCCGCGCGTCATCGACGCGTACCGCGCCTCACTCGGCGATTGGCGCGTGCAGCTGCGCACTCTCGCGACGGGTCTCGCGGTGCTGCTCCTGGTCACATCCGCGCTGTTCCTCGCCGCGGTGACCTTCGTCGGGGCGCTCCCGCCGCCGAACGCAGGCGGTGCGTTCGCTTTCCAGGTCGGGCTCCAAGCCGGGTTCGTGGTCTTCGCGGTGATCCTTGTGCTTACCGCCCTGCCGGCGATCCTGGGATTCGCCGCCACGGCATGGAGGCTCGGCGACTGGCTCCTCGGGCTCCGGCCGCTCGCCCGGTGGGCCGCCCAGACACCTGCCGCATTGGTGGCGATCGCGGGCGCGACCCTGATCTATGTCCTGGCGCAGATCCCGTACGTCGGTATCGTGTTCGGTCTGGGGACGCTCGCGCACGCGCTGGGATCGTTCGTCAACGCTCACTTGACGGATCGGCCACGCGCGAGCGGAACCCCGTAGGAAGTGGTGGGTAGAGCGATCTGAACAGACTGTTCGGGCTTCTTCGCACCGGCCGGGGCCGGACCATCACCGTCGTGCTGCTCGTGGCCGTGATCGGCGGACAGCAGTGGGTGTCGCGCGCGACCGCGGCACCGCCGCCGCCCGCGATGCGCACCTCGCCGGTCACGATGGGCAGCGTGACTCAAACGGTGCCGATCTCCGGGTCGATCAACCCGTCTGCCGCGTACCGGCTCTCCTTCCGGACCGCCGGCAAGGTGACCGAGGTGCTCGTCGTCGTCGGTGACCAGGTGGTGAAGGACCAGCCGCTCGCGCGCATCGACACCTCCGACCTGCGCACCGCCCTCGCCACGGCGCAGAACAACCTCGACCTCGCGCAGGCCCGCTACGACCAGACGATCCAGGGCGCCGACCCGCTCACCGTGGCCGACGCGAAGCGCGCCCTCGACAAGTCGTTGGCGAACTACGCGAACGCCAAGAGCACGCTCCAGTCGAATGTGCTCGCCATCCAGGTGGACGCGCGCAACCTGCCCGGTCAGCTCGACAAGATCAAGATCGGTTTCGAGCGGGTGCAGGCCGCGCTCGCCAAGGTCTCGCAGCCGGTCGGCTCGCCGATCCCGCCGAGCACCACCGAGCCGCCCGGCAACACGCCCGAGCCGACCGCGAGCACGGCGAAGGCCGACGCCCGCAAGGCGGTCGACTCGATGAACTCGGCGCAGGCCTCCCGCGACACCGCGCGGCGCGCGGTCGAGGAGAACCTCGGACCCACGCTCAGCGAGTTCATCGCCGCGTACACCAACGTCCAGGCCGGCATCGCGGCATTCGACGCGGCCGCCTCGAGCGGCGGGGACACGGCGCTGGCCAACTCCTTCTTCCAGACCTCCAACACGGTCTACGGGAGCGCGCTGAGCAAGCTGTCCGGGTCGATCGACACGGTGACCAGCCTGATCGGCTCGATGTCCTCGAGCGTCAACGCGGCCAACTCCGCGATCCAGACCGGCGGCAGCCGCCATGAGCTGAACCTCGACGAGGCCCGCTATCAGATGAACCTCGTCTCCGCGGATCTCCTGGTCCTCTCGCAGTCGCTGGGCGCCGACAAGACCAAGCTGAACCAGACCACGAGCGCGCTCTCGTCCATCAGCGACTCGGTCTCCGGCGGCTACCTGGGCAGCCAGTCCTCCTTCCAGCGCGCGGCCGCCACTCCGAAGCCGACCGACATCCTCTCGTCGACGTCGTCGCTCGAGTCGGCCAAGGTCGCGCTCCAGAACGCGCAGCTGAACCTCGATGGCGCGACGCTCCGCGCCCCAGCCCAGGGCACCATCGCGACCGTCCTCAACCAGGTCGGCGAGAACGTCGGCACGGGGGCGGTGATGACCATGGCCAACACGACCTCGCTCACGCTGCGCGGCACCGTCGGCGAGGCCGACGTCGCCAAGCTCCGCCTGGGCCAGGTGGCCACGATCACCGTCGACGCCGTCGGCGCCACCGCCAGCTCGCGCATGACCGGCAAAGTGACCTCGATCGATCCCGTCGCGACGATCCAGCAAGGCGTGCCGGTGTACGGCGTCGACGTCGTCGTCGACATCCCCACGCCGGGCGTCCGCCCCGGCATGAGCGGGACGGCTTCGGTGATCATCGCGAGCCGCCAGGGCGTGATCACGGTCCCCAACCTGGCCATCCGGTCGCAGGGCGCGCGGCGCTTCGTCCAGGTGCTCCGGAGCGGCCAGGCGGTCGACGCGGACGTCACCTTTGGCCTCTCGACCGACACGGTCACCGAAGTCACCAGCGGCCTCACCACCAACGACGTGGTCGTGCTCCCGCAGCCGCGCGCCGTGTCGAGCCAGCCCCGCCCACAGGGCTTCGGCGGCGGGCCACCGGTCATCCGGTGACGGTCAGGCCCACGCCCAGGGCGATCCTCACCCTGCGAGGGGTCACGAAGAGCTACCGCATGGGCAAGGAGAACATCGTGCATGCCCTGCGGGGGGCCGATCTCGACCTCGCCGAAGGCGAGTTCGTCGCGATCATGGGCCCGTCGGGCTCGGGCAAGTCGACGATGATGAACGTCATCGGCTGCCTCGACGCACCGGACGACGGCACGTACGTCCTGGATGGCCATGACGTGGCCAAGCTGAAGGACGACGACCTCGCCGAGATCCGCAACCGCAAGATCGGGTTCGTGTTCCAGGGCTTCAACCTGCTTCCCCGCCTCACGGCGATCGAGAACGTCGAGCTCCCGGCGCTGTACGGCAACCCTAAGCAACGCAAGGAGCGCGCCCGGCGGGCTCTCGAGTCGGTGGGCCTGGGCGACCGCTTCCACCACAAGCCGTCCGAGCTCTCCGGCGGGCAGCAGCAGCGCGTCGCGATCGCGCGGGCCCTGATGAACGAGCCCGCGATGATCCTCGCGGACGAGCCGACCGGGAACC
The DNA here is from genome assembly GCA_016875645.1 of Chloroflexota bacterium. Classification (GTDB taxonomy): domain Bacteria; phylum Chloroflexota; class Limnocylindria; order Limnocylindrales; family CSP1-4; genus VGPE01. The sequence continues at coordinate 1,564 of VGPE01000226.1, read as the reverse complement.
TGGACACCAGGTCCAGCGCGGAGATCCTCGCGATCTTCCAGCACCTCAACGACCAGGGGAAGACGGTGGTGATGGTCACGCACGAGCCGGACGTGGCGGCCCACTGCAAGCGCATCGTCCGGATGCGCGACGGCAGGATCTCCTCCGACGAGCCGGTTCCCGTGCAACGCCGCGCCGACGACGATCTCCAAGCGCTCGTGGCGGTGGCATGAAGACGCTCGACTCGTTCCGCTCCGCGCTCCAGTCGCTCATCGTCAACAAGCTCCGGTCGGCGCTGACCATGCTCGGCGTCATCATCGGGGTGGCCTCGGTGATCGCCATGGTCGCCGTGGGCAACGGCGCCGGCGCGCAGATCCAGAGCACCGTGCTCTCGCTCGGCTCCAACCTCGTGACCGTGACGCCGCAGCAGGTCTCCGACCCGTCCGGCCTGCGCGGCGCCGGCGGCTCGAGCATGAACCTGACGCTCGACGACATGCGCGCGATCGAGGCGCAGCTCGGCGACACGATCAAGGCCGTCCACGCCGAGCAGCAGGCCGGGCGCTGGCAGATCACGGCCGCAGGCCAGAACTGGAACTCGAACGTCGTGGGCGTCACGCCCGAGTACCCGGAGGTGCGCGACTGGCCCGTCGAGGAAGGGGAGTTCTTCACGGAGACAGACGTTTCGGTGAACGCCCAGGTCGCCGTGATCGGGTCCGCGACGGCCAGCCAGCTGTTCGGCTCCTCGTCCCCGATCGGCCTCAACCTCGCCCTGCGGCAGGTGTTCCCCGACCCGCGCGGTGGCGGGCGGGCGCGCATCATCAACTTCCGCATCGTCGGCGTGCTCAAGGAGAAGGGCGCGACGTTCGGCTTCAATCGCGACGATCAGATCCTCGTTCCGACCACCACCGCGCAGCGCACCCTCACGGGGCGCACGAACTCGGTGAACTCGATCGTGATCAAAGCGCTCGCCAGCGAGACGATGGCGGACACCACCGAGGACGTGCGCTCAATCCTCCTGCAGCGCCACCGCATCGCGGACCCCGCCAACGCCGACTTCCAGGTGCTCAACCAGAACGACACGCTCGCCGCGCTCTCCACGATCACGCAAACGTTCACGATCCTGCTGGGTGCCATCGGCGGCATCTCGCTCCTGGTGGGCGGCATCGGGATCATGAACATCATGCTGGTCTCCGTGAACGAGCGGACCCGCGAGATCGGCATTCGCAAGGCGGTCGGCGCGCGGAGGATGGACATCCTGCTGCAATTCCTCATCGAGTCGATCGCGCTCACCGGCCTCGGCGGCATCCTCGGGATCCTTCTCGGCTGGGGCATCACGCAGCTGGTGCAGCAGATCCAGCCCAGCCTCGCCGTCCTCATCACTGCCGGCACGGTGATCATCGCCGTGGGCGTGTCCGTCGCGATCGGCGTCGTCTTCGGCCTCTACCCGGCGATGCGCGCGGCATCGCTGCACCCGATCCAGGCGCTGCGGTCCGAATAAAAGGAGTCTGCACATGAACAGGACCACGCTCTTCGTCGCCGCAGCGGTCGCGGCGCTCGCGCTCTTCGCGACCGGCTTCTTGGCGGG
>VGPE01000225.1 GCA_016875645.1 Chloroflexota bacterium | reverse complement strand
GCCGCTGGATCGTGAAGGTCCCCACGAGCACCCGGTCGACGAGCAGCTGCATCTGGTGTGGCAGCGAGTCCCGCAGGAGTCCACCGATGTTCCCGGTGCGGTTGCGCGCCAGCCATACCTGAAGGTCGTACTCCCCATCTCGGGGGAACGTGTGGCGGAACGAGACGCCGCCGCGCGTGCCGATTGGCAAACCTGGCTGGTGTTCCTCCTGGGTGAGATCGGGCGCGACCCGAATGATGTCGTTCTCCACCGACGAGCGCGCGCCGATGGCCAACCGGCTGACCTTGCGAGCTGCCGAGATATAGCGGTCCAACAACGCAGGAGACAGATCGCCGACCGTCACGTTGTCGAAGCCATGCCCACTCTCGTCGGGCGGCAGCAGCGCGGCGGCGTCGATTTCCACGGCCAGCAGATCACGCACGGCGTTCTGGTACTCCATGCGGTTGAGGCGACGGATGGCGTCGGTGCGACCCGGCCTCGGGTGCGCCGCGGCGGCCGCGTCGAGCGACGTCTCCAGCCAAGAGAGCAGCGACCTCCGGTCCTCAGCGGCGGGCTGCGGGCTCGTCGGCGGCGGCATGCTCCCGGTGCGGAGCTTGCGCACGACCTTCTCCCAGACCTCCGCGTGTTGGCCCGCGCGGTCGACATCCGCGTCGTCCAGAGTCAGTCCGGCCGTCCGCAGCCGCTGGTTGTGGCAGGTCAGACAGTAGCGCTCCAGCGTTTGCCGGTGGGCGGACGTCTTCGCAGAAGGTGAGGGGCCGCCCGAGGCCGGCAGGCTGCGTGGCGTGGCCGCCGACGCCGGGGCGACGGCCTGTCCCTGGACGCGAGCCGTGACGAAGAGGGGAAAGCCGCCCAGGCAGAGAATCGTACAGGCAATACTTCGAGCTAGGGGAATCCTCATCGCCTACTGGTCCTTATAAGTGACCGTCGCCGGGATGTCAATGCGCGATTCGTTGCAGGTCCGCCACCGGCCGCGTCGCCGTGAGCGTCGATCAGCGCGCGGGCGCACGACTGGTGGCCGCTGCCTGCCAATCGTACTTCCCGGCGGCGAACTCGGCCTCCATCCGCTCGTCGCGGTCGAGTGCCGCCTGCGCTTGTTCAGGGCGCGTCACATAGCAGTCGTAACACGCGGTCGGTGGCACCCTGTGCTCGTCCGTCGTCATCCCGCGCGCTTCCATCAATCGCTGCAGGAGCGCGGCCGTCTGCGGTTGCGCCTTGTAGAAGTCCGTGTACGTCAGGCCGCGTGCGATGGCGAGCGGCGACCACCCGTGCTCGTCGCGCGCGTCCATCCGCGCGCCCCTGTCCACCAGGTACTCGACGATGGCGTTGACGCCGCGGTAGGCGGCGCCGTGCAAGGCCGTTTCGCCGCGATCGTTGACGGCGTTGGGGTCGAGGCCGAGCTCCACACACATCCTGACCGCCTCGAGTTGCTCCGCGTGCTGGCTGGGCAGCGACCCGCCATCCTCACCGGGGATCCACAGCTGGAGCCCCGCGGCGACCATCAAGGCCGTCGTGTTCTCCGCAGTCGGCATGCGCGGGTTCGCGCCCGCCGACACCAGCAGGCGCATCACGTCGACGTCGGTGTTCTTGGCCGCCAGGAAGAATGCGGTCGCGCCCAGTCGATTGATCCGGATGCGCTGCCCGTCCTTCATCCCGTTGATCGTCATGCGCGCGTCGAGCGTCACGCCGCGCGCAATCATCTTCTTGATCACGTCGAGACTGTCCACCGAGCCCGTCGCGACCGGGCCAGGTGCGCCGCCGATGTTGGACCGACGCGTCCGGACGAGTTGATGGAGCGCATTCCAACCGGCGCCTGCGGCGTTCGGATCCGCGCCGCGATCGAGCAGGAGGTCCGCCAGCTGCCAGTGGGCGTTCGCAGTCGCGACCGCCAGGGCGCTGTTGCCGTCCGACAGCGTGACGTTCACGTCCGCGCCACGATCGAGCAGGGCTCGCGTCGCGTCAAGGTGTCCGCCGCGAACCGCGAAGAGCAGCGCCGAGAACCCGCTCGTGGGCTGACGCATGTTGCCATAGATGCTTCGCGCGCTCGCCGGCGGCGTCGTCCGCGTACGTGCCGTGAGGTCCGCGCTGGCATCGAGGAGCACGCGAATCGCGTCGGCGTTGTTTCTGGCGGCCGCCCACATCAACGCCGTCTGCCCCTGTGTCTGCTCGCGAGCGTTGACGTTCGCCCCGTGGGCGATGAGGGCCCGCAGCGCCTCGACACGTCCGGTCCGCGCGGCGGTCATCAGCGCGGTTTCGCCCTCGGGCGAGGCCGTATTCACGTTCGCCCCCGCGCGCAGGAGCCGCTCGACGATGGGACCATTCCCGTTCTCGGCGGCCAGCTGGAGCGGTCGCACGCCAAACCGATTCGCGGCGTCAACGGCGGCGCCGGCGTGCAACAGCTGATCGACCATGTCCAGATCGTCGCGGTGCGCCGCCCAGTGCAGTGCGGTGCTCCCGTCGGCCGCGATCGCGTTCACGTCGACCGATCGCCGGATGAGGGCACGGACCGCCTGGCTGTCGCCGCGTCTGGCCGCATCGACAATCCCCGGAGTTGACGCTGCGCTGGCCGTCACGGCGGGCCCGATCATGAGCAGGAGCGCGAGGCACACACATGCGCGCTGGCGCCACGCCGCCGATTCGCTCCGCAGTCTTCGATGTCTCATGACGCCTGCCCTCGAGATGACTCCCAGGACCTACAGATTGGTCAGCCGACCCGTGCTGTCTCCGATACCGTCGACGTGGACATCAACTTTGTCGAGCAGCGTCAGGCCCAGGTTCATGAACGGCGTGTTCAACGGGTACTTGACGTGACGTCCGCCCTTCAAGCGTCCGCAAGCGCCGCCAACCAGGGCTACCGGGAGGTCGATGGGCGTGTGCTGGTCGCCGTCGCCAATCGCGGAGCCGAAGACGAGTAACGCGCGATCGAGAAGTGTGCCGTCTCCGTCAGGTGTTGCGTGCATCTTCTCGACCATCTTCGCGAAGAGGGACATGTGGTACGTGTTGATTTTCGTGTATTGCGCCGTGAGGTGCGGGTCGCGCTGATGATGCGACACGTTGTGATGACCCTCTGGCACCCCGATCTCCGGATAGGAGCGCCCCGTCTGCTCCCGACCGAACTGCATGCAGCTCACGCGCGTCACGTCCGCCTGATACGCCAGCACGAGCAGGTCGAGCAGCAGATTGACGTGCGCCTCGAAGGTGTCTGGTACGCCGGCCGGACGCTCGAGGGCCGGGAGTGGCGTGGCGGCGTGACTCGATTCGATCCGTTGAATGCGCCGTTCGACGTCTCGCACGGCGTCCAGGTAGTCGCCCACGGCGCGCCGATCGGCCGCGCCCAAGCGACGCTCGAGGCGATGCACGCTCTCAGTGACCCAGTCGAGGACGCTCCGGTCGGCACGCATCTGCGCGAGCCGCGCCTCCGGGGTGCCGCCGTCGCCGAACAGGCGCTGGAAGATGGCGCGCGGGTCGCTCTCGTGCGGCAGCGGTGTGTGCGGACTGCGCCATGAGGTCGAGTTGATGTACGAGCAGCTGTACGCGCCCTCGCAGTTGCCCACCGTGTAGTTCGACTCGGTGGTGATCTCGAGCGAGCGCAGCGGCGTGTCGGCGCCCAGCCTGTCGGCCGCGTACTGATCGATGGTCTTGCCCGCCGTGATGTCAGACCCTTCGGTGCGCTTCGGCAGGACACCGTTGAGCCAGCCGGCGTGGGGACGGCTGTGAGCGCCACCGCCTTCGCTCGAGCTGATCAGATTGGCGTTGCTGAGACCGCTGACGACCGTGAGCGACTGGCGGAACGGCTCGAGCGGCTTCAAGGTGGGCGTCAGCTCGAAATCGGTTCCACCGCTTCCCGCCGGGTGAAAACTCGGGAGGTACATCCCGTTGGGGACGTAGAAGAACCCCATCCGCGGCACTGGAGCGGCTGCCGTGCGCTGCGCCGCCGACAACGCCGGCACCATCGCGTCGAGCAGCGGCAGCGCGATCGTCGCGCCCGCGCTCCGCAGGAACGTTCGGCGCGGCAGGGAGGTCCTGGTGATGAACATGGACGTCATCTCCTCGACTGAGCGGGTGAAGGTCTCCGAGCGGCGGGCGCGACGGCATCGGACGACGGGTCGGCCCGCCGCATCTGGAACGGGTAGCTGCGAGCCACGCTCATCAGAATCGTCTGGAGCCTGTAACCGTCCGGCGCCGCCTCGCGCACGATGGCTCGTACGGTCGGCATGTCGTACGGCTCCAGCCCGCGTCCCAAGGCGTACGTCAGCAATCGCTCGACGAACGTCGTCACGAACCGCTCGGGCTTCTGGACCAGCGCGGACCGCAGCTCGGTGATGCCGTCGAATGTCGTCCCGTCAGGCAGGGATCCCGTCGCGTCGATCGGGTTGAACGATTCGTCCACGATCCGGTATCGGCCGATCGCGTCGAAGTGCTCGAAGGCGAACCCCACCGGATCAATAAGGGCGTGACACCCTGCGCAGGTCGCGTTTGCCCGATGCTGCGCCATCCGTTCGCGCATCGTCTGGACCTTGGCCTGCGTCCGCTCGTCACGCAGCGCGGGGACGTTTGGCGGCGGATCGGGTGGCGGCGTTCCGAGGATCGTGTTC
>VGPE01000224.1 GCA_016875645.1 Chloroflexota bacterium | reverse complement strand
CAGAAGGAGCGGTCGGGCCACTACCAGGACCCCGACGACTTCACGCTCGACTGACGCGCCGGCAGGCAGCCCACGCGGGCGTTGACGCCTGCGCAATGATTCGGGCCCGAGCGACCCAGCGGAAACGCGTGGCCGCCCTCCAGCAGGCCCTGCCGTTGCCTCCACGTCAACGATCGAGGCCTTGCCAACCCGTCACGGCCCGAATCGGCAGGCCAACCGCGGTGCGCGGCTCTGTTTGATCGCGCAGTCATTGACCGGGCGTCAACAGGGCGGGGGACGCCGCCGACCCCACGGCCGGGGGACGCCACACCATCCGGGCCGCCGCCGTTCGCGCCTTTCTCTCCGCTCGCCGGGACGAGACGCGCGGCCCCCGTTTCGCGCATCCTGCGCGGGTGACACTCGTGCTGATCGGCGTGGGCGGTGCAGCCGGTGCCGTGGCGCGCTACCTCGTCGACGGTGCGGTCTCGTCGGCCGTCCGCGGCGCGTTCCCATGGGGCACGCTCATCGTGAACCTCAGCGGCTCGTTTGCACTGGGCCTGCTGTTCGGCCTCGCCATCGAGCGGGCGGTCCTCCCGTCGGACATCCGGGCCCCGTTGATGATCGGATTCCTGGGCGCATACACCACCTTCTCCACGCTCATGCTCGAATCTCTCCGGCTCTGGGAGGACGGCTCACTGCCTCTTGCGCTGGCGAACCTCGTCGCGTCCTCGGCGCTCGGCATGACGGCGGTCATCGCCGGCCTGGTCCTCGCGCGGGCACTGTGAGGCGGTCGTGAAGATCGAGGGCCCGGCGCTCCTGGCGCGGATCTACATCGGCGAGAGCGATCAATGGCACGGCCAGCCGCTCTACCACGCGATCGTGCAGCTCCTGCGCGACCGCGGCCTCGCGGGTGCCACGGTCCTGCGCGGGATCGAGGGCTTCGGGCGCAGCGCCCGCCTCCACACGACGCGCATCCTGCGCCTGTCCGAGGACCTGCCGGTCCTGATCGAGGTGGTCGACCAGGAGGACCGCCTGCGCGCGGTGCTGCCGGACGTGGATGCAATGGTCGGCGACGGCCTGATCACGTTGGAGCGGGTTGACGTCCTGGCCTACCGTTCGCGCGAGCGGGGCGCGGAATGAGCCTGCGACAGGTGTCGCACGCTGCGCTCGCCGGCGGAGTACCCTGCACCGTCTGCTACAGGTGTCGTTTCTGCCCGAATTTGTGATTGCACTGATCGTGGTTGCCGTACACTGCCCCGCGACGGGCTGCGTGCGCGCTCGATCCGTGTCCGGTCGGGTCGGCCGGGCAGAGGCATCGGACGCCAGGTGGCGACCGAGGACCGCCGCCACGTCGAGGGGATAGAGGCGCCAGGAGGGAGCCCGAGATGACCGCACCCGCCGAGGTCCGGCCCGCCCGCGGGACCTCCGGATCACCGCTCCTTGAGGTCAAGGACCTGCGAGTCGAATTCGCGGGTCGCAACAACCGGCCGGTCCGTGCCGTCCGCGGCCTCAACTACTACATCAACTCGGGCGAATCGCTTGGCCTGGTGGGGGAGTCCGGCTCCGGCAAGAGCGTGAGCGCCCTGTCGCTCCTCGGCCTGCTGCCGCGCAAGGTGAGCCGGATCACGTCGGGCAGCGCAATGTTCGAAGGCCGTGACCTGATCGGCCTCAGGGACGAGGAGATGCGCAAGGTCCGCGGGGCGCGGATCGCGATGATCTTCCAGGACCCGCTGGCCAGCCTGAACCCGGTTCTCACGATCGGCCGCCAGATCACCGAGGCGCTCGAGACCCACAAGGACATGGGCCGCGGCGCCGCCCGCAAGCGAGCCGTGGAACTGCTGGCGCTGGTCGGCATTCCGGGCGCCGAGCGCCGCGTGGACGACTACCCGCACCAGTTCTCGGGCGGCATGCGCCAGCGCGCAATGATCGCGATGGCCCTGTCCTGCGAGCCGGCGCTCCTCATCGCGGACGAGCCGACGACCGCACTGGACGTGACGATCCAGGCCCAGATCCTGGAACTCCTCAAGCAGCTCAAGCAAGACCTGAGCATGGCGGTCCTGCTGATCACCCATGACCTGGGTGTCGTGGCCGGCTTCGTGGATCGCCTGGCCGTCATGTACGCGGGTGAGATCGTGGAGACGGGCACCGCGGAGGACGTCCTCGACAACCCGTTCCATCCGTACACGCTCGGCCTGCTGCGGTCGCTGCCCCGCCTCGACCGGCCGCGCCAGGCGGCGCTCATGCCGATCGAGGGCTCGCCACCCGACTTGTCCGCCAACATCGTCGGGGATCCGTTCCGCCCGCGCTGCCCGTTTGCCGTGGAGCGCTGCGCCGTCGATGCCGCGACGCCGCAGCTCGTCGCCCCGAACCATTGGGCTGCCTGCTGGAACCCCCAGGGCCGCCGGGAGATCGCGCAATGAGCATGTCGCCGACGCCGTCCGCCAGCACCGGCGCCACGAACGCCACGACCGCCATGGCGGGCGGCGGCAACGCCCCAGCGGCCTCGACCGGCGACCCGCTCCTTGTCGTCAGGGGGCTCAAGGTCTGGTTCCCCATCACGGGCGGCGTCCTGCGCCGGCGCGTCGGGTGGGTCTATGCGGTTGATGGCATCGACCTCGAGATCCGGCGCGGTGAGACGCTCGGCCTCGTGGGCGAGTCCGGTTCCGGCAAGACAACGACCGGCCGGGCAATCGTCCGCATCAACGAGCCCATCGCGGGCTCGGTGACGATGGGTGACGTGGACCTCATGGCCCTGAAAGGCTCGGACCTCCGCCGCCGCCGGCGCACGTTCCAGATGGTCTTCCAGGATCCGTATTCCAGCCTGGATCCGCGCCAGACCGTCGGCTCCATCCTCTCGGAGCCCCTCTCCACGCACAACCTCGCGCAGGGCAAGGCTCGTCGTGAGCGAGTCGAGGAGCTTCTGCGGCTGGTGGGCCTGGATCCGGCGTTCGTCCAGCGCTATCCGCACGAGTTCTCCGGTGGTCAGCGACAGCGCATCGGCATCGCCCGCGCCCTCGCGGTGGAACCGGATCTGATCGTGTGCGACGAGCCGATCTCGGCCCTCGACGTGTCGATCCAGGCCCAGGTCATCAACCTGCTCGAGCGTCTCCAGCACGAATTCCACCTGACGTACCTGTTCATCGCCCACGACCTGGCGGTCGTTCGCCACATCGCCGACCGCGTGGCGGTGATGTACCTCGGCAAGATCGTGGAGGTGGCCTCGTCGGAGGAGCTGTACCGGCGGCCCCTGCACCCGTACGCGACGGCGCTGCTGTCGGCGGTGCCGGTGCCGGACGCCCGCGCGGAACGCACCCGGCGACGGATCGTGCTGAAGGGGGACATCCCCTCGCCGGCCAACCCGCCCAAGGGCTGCCGCTTCCACACGCGGTGCTGGCTGCGGGAGCGCCTCGGGAGCCCCGAGATCTGCTCCACCACCGAGCCGCCGCTCGAGCACAAGCCGAACACGGGTACGGCGCCCGACCACACGGCGGCGTGCCATTTCGTTTCCGATCTGGCCGAGATCATCAAGCCAGGAACGCTGCTGCCCGCCGATCACGACGATGTCGGCCCCGCGCCCGCGCGGGACCACTCGTCCGTTGCCACGGGCAGGGGGGCCGCGCCGGCCAACTGAACCGGGGCTGGCTCGCAGCCCCGGCGCGCCAATGACGATCTTCCGCTATGCCCCGGTGGTCGCCGAGCGGTTCCCGGCGGTCGTAGGCGGCGTCATCCATGCGACTGGCCTTCGCAACGGGCCGGCGCCCGGACCCCTGGCGGCGGCATTCGTCGAGGAACAGGCGGCGGCCATTGGCCGCGTCGGGGCCACGCCGCTGAGCGAGGTTCCGGCGCTCGCCGCGTGGCGGCGCGCCTTCCGCGCGTTTGGCGTGGACCCCACGCAATACCGCTCAGCCGCTGAAGCGCTGCTCCGGCGGCTCACCAAGGGTGGCGCCCTGCCGGCGATCAACGCGCTGGTGGACCTCGCGAACCTGGTCAGCATCCGCTACGCGCTGCCCGTGGCCGTGTTCGATCTCGCCCGCGTGGCGGGCGGCGCGTTGACCGTGACCGTCGCCGCCGGCACCGAGTCGTGGGCGGACATCGGAGCGAGCGAGACGGACCACGCCGCTCGGGGCGAGGTCGTCTTCCTCGACGATGAGCACGTCGTGCACGCCCGTCGCTGGTGCTGGCGCCAGAGCGCGGCGAGTGCCGCACGTGACGACACGACCGACGTGCTCGTCACCGTCGAGGGCCACCACGAGGCGGCGGTTGAGGACGTGGCGCGGGCGATGGCTGACCTCGAGGACCTCCTGGGCCGGTTCGGCTCGCCGAGTGGCGTCCGATTGGGCGTCGTGACTGCCCGCGAGCCATCGTTCGCGTGAGGGCCGGCCCAGGGGCGCCTTGATGCACCGGGCCGGGAGGCGTAGGTTCGCGCCCGTCCAAATTTGACGGAGGCGCCCCAGACCGTGCGGCTGGTTTCGGTGATCGTGATCGCGTGCCTCGTGGCCGCCTGTTCGTCGGCAAGCGCACCCGCCACGAGCGCCCCGCCTCCGACCGCGGCACCGGCGGCGTCCGTCGCTTCCCTGACGCCGACCCCGCCGCCGACGCCCGCCCCGACCCCGAAGCCGACGCCGACACCCACGCCCGTCCCGACCG
>VGPE01000223.1 GCA_016875645.1 Chloroflexota bacterium | reverse complement strand
CTCCCGCGGCCCCGAGCGGTCGCGGCGCGGGCGGTGAGGTGAAGCTGCTCTTCAACCAGGGCCCGGTCATCCTGAACGTCCACCTGTCGGCCGGCGCGAAGGACCAGGACGCGGCGCGTCCGATCATCGAGCCGCTCGCCGAGATGGGCCCGGACGGCAGGCCGATCGCGCGCCTGGCCGTCGACGTTCCGACGCGCGCGAACGGCGGCGTCTCGGCCGACAACCAGACCGCGACGTGGAAGCTCAAGCCCGGCCTCAAGTGGTCCGACGGGACGGCGCTCACCGCGGATGACGTCGTGTTCACGTATCAGTACATGGCGAACACCGCGGTCGCGGCGACCACGTTCACCAACACCGGCAACGTCGCCTCGGTCACCGCGACCGACCCGACGACCGTGGTCGTGCGGTTCAAGAACCCCACCGCCAACCCGTACACCTGGGGCGTGGGCGTGACCTCGGCGATCATCCAGAAGGCGCAGTTCAACGCCTTCAACGGCGCGAACGCGAAGGACGCCCCGGGCAACCAGCGTCCGATCGGCTCGGGCCCGTACAAGGTCCGTGAGTTCAAGCCGAACGACATCATCATCTACGAGATCAACGAGAACTACCGCGACGCGACCAAGCCGTTCTTCAAGACCGTGCAGATCAAGACGGTCGCCGACGCCGGCACCGCCGCCCGCGCGGCCTGCCAGACCGGCGACGCCGACTACGGCTGGTCGCTCAACCTTCCGGCCGACCAGCTCAAGCCGTTCTTCGCGACCGGCCGGTGCGACAACATCGCGGCACCCGGCGCGAGCGTCGAGTTCATCAACTTCAACTTCGCGAACCCCAAGATCGAGGGTGAGGGCCGCGCCGAGCCGCAGAACCCGCACCCGTTCCTGACCGACAAGAAGGTCCGCGAGGCCCTCGCGATGGGCATCAACCGCCAGATCATCGGCGGCGAGATCTACGGCGGCGTGACCGGCTCGGCCACCTGCAACGTGCTCAACCAGCCGCCCACGCTCCGTTCGAGCGCCACCGCCAACATGCCCGCGTGCAAGTACGACCTCGCCGCCGCGAACAAGCTGCTGGATGAGGCCGGCTGGGTGAAGGGTGCCGACGGCATCCGCGCCAAGGGCGGGGTCAAGATGGAGATCCTGTACCAGACCACCGTCGCCGCGTTCCGCCAGCAGATCCAGGAAGTCATCAAGAAGGACTGGACGGCGCTCGGCGTCAAGGTCGAGCTCAAGGCCATCCCGGCGGGCACGTTCTTCTCGACCGATGCCGGGTCGAACGACACCGCCGCGAAGTTCTTCGCGGACGTCCAGGAGGCCGGCAACGGCTACAGCGACCCAGACCCCGAGGTGTACATGGCGCAGTACCTCACCAGCGAGATCAAGACGCGGTCCGCCCAGTGGCGCGGCCGCAACTACGCCCGCTGGAGCAGCCCGGCGTACGACGCGCTCCACGCGCAACTGGTGAAGGAGCTCGACGTGGCCAAGCGCACCGAGCTCTACATCAAGATGAACGACCTCCTCGTGAGCGAGGTGGTCACGGTGCCCGTCGCCTCGTACCTGCGTCCCGTCTCCGCGAAGTCCAAGGAGCTCAAGGGCCCGGTCGCAAACGTCTGGGCCGGCGACCTGTGGAACATCCACGAGTGGTCCAAGTAGCAACCTTCCCGTGTGAGCGGCTGTACGGGGTGCGGCTTCGGCCGCACCCCGTCGGCATTTCCTGAGGCGGAGTGGGCCGCTACGTCCTCCGCCGGCTGATCATCTCGGTCCCGACCCTGCTCGGGATCAGCGCGGTCATCTTCTTCGTCCTGGCCCTCGCCCCGGGCGACCCCCTCGCGCAGTTCGCCAACAACCCGGAGGTGCCGGTCGAGGTGCGCGAGCGCGTCCGCGCCTCGCTCGGCCTCGACCAGCCCCCGGCGGTGCGGTACGTGCACTGGCTGGGCCAGGTCGCGCAGGGCGACCTCGGCTTTTCGTTCGCGAGCCGGTCGTCGGTCACCGACCTGATCCTCCAGCGGCTGCCGAACACGCTCGCCGTCATCGGCATGGCGTACCTCATCGGGATCATCGTGGCGATCCCGCTCGGCACGCTCATCGCCGTGAAGCGGTACTCGCTCATCGACCACTTCGTGACGTCGATCGCCTTCGTGGGCTTCTCGGTGCCCTCGTTCTTCACGGGCCTTCTGCTGATCCTGATCTTCGCGGTGAACCTGCGCTGGCTGCCGTTCATCTACGACTCGACGGTCGTCGTGGCGGATCTTCCGTCGTTGGGCAAGCAGCTGCGCCAGTCGATCATGCCGATCACGGTGCTCGCGTTCTTCTACGCCGCGACGCTCACGCGCTATGTGCGTGCGGAGGTGCTCGAGAACCTGCCCCAGGACTACGTGCGCACCGCGCGAGCGAAGGGCCTGCGCGAGCGTGCCGCGGTGGTCCGCCACGTGCTGCGCAACAGCCTCATCCCCGTGATCACGCTCGTCGCGCTCGGCCTCCCGCACGTGTTCACCGGCGCGGTGATCACGGAGTCGATCTTCTCGGTGCCGGGGATCGGCCAGCTGCTCATCCTGTCGATCGTCAATTCGGACACGCCCGTGGTGATGGCGGTGACCTTCATCTTCGCCGTGCTCGTGGTGGTGTTCAATCTCGTGGCGGACGCTCTGTACGCCGTGGCCGACCCGCGAATCCGGTACTCCTGATGGCCGAGATGGCGCTTCGCGACGAGGCCGTCGCCCTCCAGCCCGAGCTGCGCAAGGCGCGCTCGCTCTGGGGCGACGCGTGGCGCCAGTTCCGCCGGCACCGCCTCGCGCTGGCCGGGTCGTTCGTGTTCCTGGCGCTCATCGTCGCGACGCTCTTCGGGCCGCTCCTCTACGGCGCGGCCACCGACGAAATCAGCTTCCGGAACGCGCTCAAGGGGCCGTCGCCCGCGCACCCATTCGGCACGGACGCCCTCGGGCGTGACCTCCTGGCGCGCTCGCTGTACGGCGGCCGGGTCTCCATCGCCGTCGGGGTCGCCGCGGTGGTGGTGGGGATCACGGTGGGCACGTTCGTCGGGGCGCTCGCCGGCTTCTTCAACCGCTTGGACGGCCCGCTGATGCGGCTGACCGACCTGTTCATCTCGCTGCCGTCGCTGCCGCTTCTGCTGCTGGTGATCATGCTGTTCCGCGATCCGCTGCGGAAGGCGCTCGGCCCCACCGTGGGCATCTTCGTGCTCATCGTCGCGGTGATCGGCCTGCTCAACTGGATGGGCGTCGCCCGGCTCGTCCGGGCCGCGTTCCTCGCGCTCAAGCAGCGCGAGTTCGTGGTCGCGGCGCGGTCGGTCGGCGCCGACGATCGGCGGCTCATCGTGAAGCACATCCTGCCCAACGCCCTGGGGCCGGTGCTCGTGGCCGCGACGATCGGCGTCGGCGGGGCGATCCTCACCGAGTCGTCCCTCTCGTTCCTGGGCCTCGGGTTCCCGCCGGATGAGCCAACCTGGGGCCGTCTCCTGTTCGACGCCCAGGGGCACCTCGAAAACGCCCCGCACTTCGCGATCTTCCCGGGAGTCTTGATATCGCTCTCGGTTCTGTCCATCAATTACATCGGCGACGGGCTCCGCGATGCACTCGATCCACGCCGCAGCGCCTGATCTTCTGCTAGAAAGCTCGGGCGCATGACGACCGTCTCCCCGATCGACTTCACGCCTACCTGGGCGAAGGTCATCGACCAGACCAAGTGCATCGGCTGCCATGCCTGCACGACGGCATGCAAGTCGGAGAACGAGGTCCCCGTCGGCGTGACCCGCACGTACGTCAAGGCCGCCGACGTCGGGGTGTTCCCGCAGGCGCGCCGCACGTTCCAGGTCACCCGCTGCAACCAGTGCGCCGACGCGCCGTGCGCCACGGCCTGCCCGACCACCGCGATGTTCGTCCGTCCGGACGGCATCGTCGACTTCGACAAGTCGATCTGCATCGGCTGCAAGGCCTGCATTGCCGCCTGCCCGTACGACGCGATCTTCATCAACCCCGAGGACCACTCGGCCGAGAAGTGCAACTTCTGCGCGCACCGTATCGACATGGGCCTCGAGCCCGCGTGCGTGGTGGTGTGCCCGACCGAGGCGATCATCGTGGGCAGCCTGAGCGACCCGTCCTCGAAGGTGGCCGGCATCGTGAACCGCCAGGTGGTGCAGGTGCGCCGTCCCGAGAAGGAGACCCGCCCCAAGCTCTTCTACAAGGGCGCCCACCAGGCGACCCTCGACCCGCTCGCCGCGCGCCGCCCGGACGGCGGCCTGTACGCGTGGGCCGAGCAGCCCGCGGGCCCGCACGAGATCGGGGCGGGGAACCCGGACCAGGCCAACTCCTCGGCCGCGGTCCTCCTGGCGTACGACGTATCGCATCAGGCGCCCTGGGGCTGGCGCGTGGGCGCGTACATCTGGACCAAGAGCCTCGCGGCCGGCGCCTACCTCGTCGCGCTGCTGCTGGTGCTCGTGGACGCGGCGTCGTGGACGAGCCCGCTCTGGGCGGTGTTCGCGCCCGTCGCGGCGGCGGTGTTCCTCCTGCTCACCGCGGTGTTCCTGGTGTGGGACCTCAAGCATCCGGAGCGCTTCCTCCTGATCCTGCTCCGCCCGCAGTGGCGGTCGTGGCTCGCGCGCGGCGCGTTCGTGATCACGGGGTTCGCCGCCGTGCTCGGGCTGCACCT
>VGPE01000222.1 GCA_016875645.1 Chloroflexota bacterium | reverse complement strand
CCGCGCGGCGGGCCACCGCGCTCGGGACGACCGCCAGCTCCGCGATCGCGCCCTTCGAAACCGCGTCCGCCGCTGCGCCACGGACCGCGATCGCGGCCGAATGTGCCGGCCGGGCGGGTGACGGAGCCCTCGCCTGCATCAGGGGCAGGCGAGGGCGCCTCGCCCCGCACGTCGCGCGGACGGCGATCCTCGCGTTGGCCGCGGTCCTCGCGAAGCGATCGATCATCGCGGAGCTCGCCACGCCCCTCTCGCGGGCGGCGATCCTCGCGGAACGCGCCGGGGGACGCGCCGTCCCGGGGGCCCTCGCGCCGCCGCTCATCTCGGGGCCCGACGCGATCGCCTCCGCGGTCGCCGAACCCCGTCCGGTCGCCTCGGTCGCGGAACCCGGGGCGGTCGCCTCGGTCGCCGCGGTCGCCGAAACTGCCCCGTTCCGGGCGATCGCGGCCAGGTGGCTGGGGGAGCGGCGTGGCGGCCGCCGCCTCGCGCTTGGGGGCCGCACCACCGAGCGCCGATCGGGGCGCTGCGACGATGCGGGCGGGCTCTGCGCCCATCCCGAGGACGCCCCGACTGCCGGGGGTCAGGATCTCGAAATCGAGATCCTCAAGCCCGGCGCCGAACGCCTCGCGCGCGTTCTTCAGCGCTTCCTCGACGGTCTTCCCCGTGAATTCCTGGTACGCACTCATGTCAGCGTCGTCTCCCTCGTCGGCCCTGGCGGCCCCGCTCGCGTGGTCGAACGGTCGCGGCCGCGGATGCGGCTCGATCAGTTGGCGTGCCGCGCTGCGCCTCCGTTGTTGTGCGGGCGCCGCGCGGATTGACGATCTCGGTCGGCATCGCGACCGGGAAGCGTGGCGTGTGACCCAGGGCGAACCCGGGAGTTCGTCCGAAGAACGGGAAGAACTGCCCCCAGCCGACGATCAGGTACTGCTGCACGATCGAGAAGATGGTCGTGACGATCCAGTAGATGAAGAGCCCGGCCGGCAGGAAGCCACCATAGGCGATCGAGATCAGCGGGAAGATCAGCATCGTCTGCCGCTGGACGTTCGCCTGCGTGTCGCTCTTGTCCGAGACCGGCGGCATGACCATCCGGCTCTGGACCAGCTGGAGGAGGCCCGAGATCACGGCCAGGACGCTCAAGCCACCGATGACCGGCAGCGGGAACAGGATCTCGGGTTTGCTGACGTCGAAGCCGCCCAGCCATTCGACCGTCGTGTCGATGCAGGGCCGCGCCTTGTCGAAGACGCCGTTGACCACGTTGACGCAGTCGAGGGGCACGACCTGCACGCCGAACGCGGACAGCATGGCGTGGGGGTCGTAGTTGGTGAGGCCGTTCTGGATCACCGAGTACATCGGGATCAGCAGGATGAACTGGAGGATCAGCGGCAGACATCCCGCGGCCGGGTTGACACCGCGCTCCTTGTAGAGCTCCATGGTCTGCTGGCTGATCTTGGCCCGGTCGCCCTTGTAGCGGCGCCCGATCTCCCTGATCTCCGGTTGCAGGAGCTGCATCCGTCGCTGGGACACGGTCTGGCGGCGGAAGAGCGGGATGAGCAGGGCCCGGATGATCAGCGTCATCAAAACGATCGCGATTGCGATGTCGCCGGTCAGCTTGTACAGCGCGGCGAGCAGGATGAAGAGGCCCTGGAAGACCGGGGTGAACAGCCACGAGAGCAGGCTGATCGGGTCGGCGCCCGGCTGGGCGCCGACCAGCGGCGTCGGCTCTGGCGTCGCGGGGAGGCCGCTGCCCCCGGGGCTGACGGTAGACACGCCGCAGGCGGCCGCGACGAGCACGACGACGGCGATGAGGAGCAGCACCGGCAGCCAGCGGCGCAGGGCACGCGGGGCCGGGCGCGCTGTGTGGGTCGTGCGACGCACCAGATCCGTCACGCGGCGGCCGGAAGGTCCCGGGCGCGCCGCGCCCGACGCGTGTCAGCGAACAGGGTCATAGCCGCTCCCGCCCCAGGGATGACACCGTGCGATGCGCCGCAGGCCCATCCAGCTGCCGCGCAGCAGTCCGTACTGTTCGATGGCCTGCTCCGTGTAACGGGAGCAGGATGGCTCGTAGCGGCAGCTCTTGGGGAGCCACGCGAAGACGATGCGATAGAGGCGGATGAACCCGATCCCGATCGTCTTCACGGCTGCGCTGGACCTCCAAGGACCCCTCCCCGGTGCAGGAGCCGGCGGAGCGCCCCGACCAGTGCCTCGTGTGGGGCATCGATCAGCCCCGGCCGGGCGATGATGAGGACGTCCCAGCCGGGCTGGAACGAGGGCGACATCGCCCGCAACGCCTCGCGAAGTCTGCGTCGTACCCGATTTCGGATCACTGCCGTACCGAGCTTGCGCCCGGTCGAGAACCCGAACCGCGTGGTCTCGAGGTCGGTCCGCCGGATTCGTACGGCGAGGAGCGGGCTCGAACGAGTCGATCCCTCACTCTGGAGCGCCGCGAAGTCCTGCGGGCGGGTGAGCATCACGAGCCGCGACCGCGTCAGGTCGCGCCCGAGGGTCAGACCGTCAGCCGCTTTCGGCCGCGAGCGCGTCGAGCGGCAAGCACGCGTCGACCCCCGGTCGACTTCATCCGGGCTCGGAACCCGTGCTCCTTGGCGCGATGACGCTTCTTGGGCTGGTAGGTCTGCTTCATCGGGGTTGCGCGCGATCCTCTCCATTCGGCCTCGGGGACCTGCCGTCGACACCCCGAGAAACCCGAGCATAGGCACGAGAACGCGCCGGGCGCCCTCTGAGCGCGTTCGGCGCGTCCTTGTCAGGCGGATTATAGGAAGGGCCAAAATGGGGTGTCAAACGGTGGTCGGTGCGCGTGCGAGACTCGCTCGCCCGGTCCAGGCGGCATGCAGGGGGACGAATGAAGATCGCTGAGGTTCGCACCGACTTTCTGAACACAGGGCGCACGCTGCTCCGGATCCGGACCGCCGACGGGCTCGTCGGGGCTTCCGAGCTGGGCTGGGGCCACAACCGGAGCGCGGTGGCATGGGTGGAACAGGTGGTTGCGCCGATGCTGGTCGGCGAAGATCCCCGCGAGCCCGCACGCCACTGGGACCGCCTGGTGTTCGGCATTTCCGACCACCGGACCCGTGTGCCGGTCGACATCGTCGGTTCGGTGGACGTCGCGCTCTGGGACCTCGCCGGCAAGGCGGCCGGACTGCCCCTGTACCGACTCCTGGGCGGCGCCGCACGAACAACGATCCCACTCTACTGGAGCACCGGCATGGGCTGGCGAAAGACGCCCGACGAGATGCTCGCCGACGTCCGGCGCGGCTTCGAGCTGGGCTTCCGGGCATTCAAGATCCGGATGGACTGGGGCCCGTTCCGACAGGATGCCGACCCGCGCAAGGACTTCGCTCTATTCCGTCGCGTTCGAGAGTGGTTGCCGCCCGACGCCTGGTTGGGATTCGACGCCAACAGCGGTTACTCGGTCTCGACCGCCGTCGTGCAGGGGCGGCGATTCGAGGAGTTGGGCATCGCCCACTTCGAGGAGCCGATCCCGTATTACGATCTGCCCGGCCTGCGGCAGGTCGTCGACGCTCTCGACGTCCCGGTCTCCTCGGGCGAGTTCGAGTCCACCCGGATGCGTTTTGCTGACCTGATCGCCCTGGGCAACCCGGACATCATCCAGCCCGACATCGAGCTGGCCGGCGGAATCACCGAGCTGCGACGCATCGCCGACCTTGCGACCGCCTACAACAAGCCGATCATGCCCCACAGCCCCTACATGGGCCTCAACGGCGCGGCGAGCCTGCATGTCTACGCCACGCTCGTGAACGGGATCCAGCCCCACGAGTTCTCGACCGAGGGGACGGCCTCCATCGACGAGATCGCCGGCCTCTTCCAGGAGCCGATCGTGCCCCGCGACGGCCAGATGGAGCTGCCCGAGCGGCCGGGTCTGGGCCTCGAGCTTGACGAGCGCGCGCTTTCTCGGGCGGTCATACGGTAGGGCTTCGTGAGGGCTCGCGGGCACGACGCCCCGTGGTCCGCTCCGGTCCGGGATGGGGCCTGCACCGAGCCGTCGACCTGCGCCGCGGCGCGCACGGACGGGCGCGACTCAGGCATCATCAGGAACGCGCGCTTCGCGCGCAGGGGTGCGCGCGCGCACCGGCCCCGCGCGGGTCGTGATACTCCTGGGGAGTATCCGAAGTTTCACCCTCCGGAGCCTTGCGACGGCTTCGGGCCCGGTGCTATTCTCCCGCTCGCCCCCGGCGCCGGGACGCCAGAGGGCACTCCTTCGGAGGCCCAGAAGGAACTCCTGGAGCGGTCACCGCAGCCGCCCTTCCCGGCGTCGTATCGACTCGTTTTCCAGCTTCCCCAAGGGGAGTCCCGCGGTCCCCCTACCCCGGATCCGGTCCCGATCACGCACGAAGGTCCGACGTATCGATGGATGCAAAGCAGGTGTGGCGCGCGGCGCTCGGGGAGCTTCAGGTTTCGCTCTCGCCTGCGAACTTCGAGACGTGGCTGCGGGAGACATCCCTCGTCGAGGTCGATGACAACCGGTTCCGCATCGGCGTCCCGAACGGGTTCGCGAAGGACTGGCTGGAGACCCGCTACCGCTCGCTGATCTCCCAGACGCTGGCCCGGGTGGTGGGCTACAGCGTCCAGGTCGAGTTCCTCATCCAGGTGGCGCCGGACCAGGGCGGGCCCGCGGCAGGCACGCCCGCGGCC